>JAEINM010000550.1 GCA_016342385.1 Spirochaetaceae bacterium
GTGAAAGAGAACCCGGAGAAAGCTGAACAACAGGCTCAGGCTCTGACAGAAGGTGTTCAATCAACAGAAATCATTCCATTGAATAAACAGGAGCCGAACTTTTCTGTCCATGATCTGCACTCTCTCTTTTCAACATGGCAGAATGGATGTGATATGGTTCAGGGGGGGCAGTTGGGCGCTCCCAAGTTTCCTATGCCCGCGGGACAGCAGTTTTTACTCCATTATCATTCTATAACCGGGAACCAGGAGGCTCTTGATTCAGTAGTTCTCACACTTGAAAAGATGGCCGAAGGGGGGATTTATGACCAGATAGGTGGTGGTTTTGCACGCTATTCTGTGGATAAGAACTGGACAGTTCCCCATTTTGAAAAAATGCTTTATGACAATGCTCAACTGGTCAGCTTATATTCTAAGGCTTATAAGAAAACGAAAAATCTCCTGTTCAAAACAATTGTCCGGGAGACTCTGGAATTTGTCGGACGTGAACTCACTTCAGGTGAGGGCGCTTTCTATTCTTCTCTTGATGCCGACAGTGAAGGAGAAGAGGGGAAGTTCTATGTCTGGAGCAATGAGGAACTGGAGAACGTTCTGGGCCATCAGTTTAAAGAGATATCAGATTATTATAATGTCATTCCCGGGGGAAACTGGGAGAGGGGAAAAAATATTCTTCATGTCTCTGGAGGGGATAAAAAACCTGTCGATCTGAATAGTATAAAAGCGGAACTTCTCAGGGTTAGAAGTCAAAGAGCAAGACCGGATCTGGATGATAAAATTCTGACATCCTGGAATGCTCTGATGATTAAGGGGTATGCCGATGCATACTGCGTATTCAATGAAAAAGATTATCTGAAAAAAGCTGAAAAGGCGGCAGATTTTATACTGGTAAAACTAAAATCAGATGATGGCAGACTGGACCGCAATTATAAAAACGGCAGGGCTTCTATCAATGCATTTCTCGATGATTATGCCTTTACCATAGAAGCTTTTATGGCTCTTTATGAGGCGACATTCAATGAGAAGTGGCTCTTTGCCGCCCAAGAATTGTCACAATATGTCCTGCTTCATTTTAAGAATGATGGAAATGCCATGTTTTACTATACATCGGATCTCGATCCGAAGCTCATAGCCAGAAAGTCGGAGATTGTGGATAATGTCATCTCTTCATCCAATTCCCAGATGGCAAAAAATCTCTTTATCCTGGGGCACTATTTCTATAATGATGAGTACATCACTATGGCACAGATAATGGTTAATAATGTCAAAGACAGGGCTGTGAGAGGATCGCTGTATTTCGCCAACTGGGGCATTCTTATGGGCTGGATGGCCACCGGGGTGTATGAAGTCTCTATAATAGGAGAGAACTATGAGAATATTAAGAGAGAACTGGATGAGTACTATCTGCCTCATATTTTTCTTTCCGGTGGAAAAGAAGAAGGGACTCTTGAGCAGCTAAAAAATAAACTGGTAGAAGGAGAGACTCTGATCTATGTGTGCAGGGATAAAAACTGCCTCAAACCCGTTTCTACTGTGAATGAGGCTTTGGATCTGTTATATTAAACTTATTCTCCGTTCCAGCCGGCAACAACTGCCCAGAGCCACCAGGCGGCTTGCCCCTTAAGAATTCCGTTGAGGTTAGCCTCTTCCGGTGTATCTGAATGTGCTGTACCGGAGCATCCAGAGTAGCCGTCTACACCTTCTCCTGTTGTCAGTTTCGCCAGTTCTGAATTGAGATTGGCTCCTATCCATTCAACGGCCCAATTTCCATCAGTATAAGACAGGTTATCCATCATATCTTTATCCCAGTAATAGAAACCATCGGGATCATAGGACTCAATATCGGCAAAATCATAAAGAATCCTGTTGTTGTCACTGCAATGGCGACGGATTAGCTCGTTATTGTAATGAACGGAATCGGGAGTCAGATCCTCTCCCTGTCCCTCTGCATGGCCGGTCATAAAGATAAATGTAATGTGAGGGTATTCCCTAATAAGTTTTTCCATATTGTCCACATAGCGCTGGGCATCGTGATCATTTATGCTGCACCATGACCATATGACGGTATTGATGTCGCTATTGGCACTGT
>JAEINM010000551.1 GCA_016342385.1 Spirochaetaceae bacterium
TAAGGGCAAACCCATAGGAATCTCCTCGCTGCTCTGTGGTATCATGATCGCAGAGAATCAAAAAGGGGTTATGGTCAGGGCTGCTGACCCCTTTTCTGGAACTGATTTCCCTTATTCCATAATTCAAAGGTCGACGGTGAATATGTCTTTCCCTGATCCATGCACCATCAAGAGAAATCAGATCAAAATCAAAATGATCAAAATCTAGAGAAAAACTGCTGATTTTTTCGATAGTAATTTCACAGTCCCCATTGTTTGTCAGTGTAATATTTCTTGTAAGAATATTTTTCTGTGGAAAAACACTATAATTCAAATGTAATGAAAGGTTATACAGGGGATCGATCAGTTTCAGTTCAAGAGACTCTATACCTTTTTCTGATCCCATATGAGGAGAGGGCAATCCCCTTAACGGGGGTTTCCCCTGAATTATCTTATGGGAATCATAAATAAAATCAAAAGTTCTATTACCATCACAGGAGGTCAGCGATATAGCGGGGTTTCTATAGTCACCTTTCCCGTATGAACTGTACTCGAGTTTTTGAAAATTCAGAGAAAAACCCGGATTTTCATTATTATAGGAAGTCGATGATCCAAAAGCAAGAGATCTCATTTTAATCAGATTTTCAAAATTATCCCTATGGCAAATCTTTTTCCCGTAGTAAAGATTTGCCGGGTGTCCTGTCGGCAGAATCTGAAGAATATAACTTGTATCAATGGTCGTGAGATGAAATAATTTTTCTCTTTCGTTGTATTGAATCATATTCTTCACATCCCTCCAAAATATTAATGTATATCACTCAAGTAATAAGGTGTCATCTGATAGACATAATAATTGAGCCAATTGGCAAAGAGTAAATGAGCATGAGATCTCCAGCTGACTACAGGATGCTTTTTCGGATCATCTCCGGGAAAATAATTCTTTGGAATGACAGGATTTAATCCCTTCTTTGTATCACGGTCATATTCATCCTTTAAAGTAAGAGGGTCATACTCGGAATGACCGGTGACAAATATCTGCCGCCCCCCCCGTGCACTTACAATATAGATCCCCGCTTCTTCTGATTCGGAAATAATATCCAGTTTCCTATTTTTTTCTATATCTTCTCTTCTTATTTCTGTATACCTGGAATGAGGTGCCAGAAATCTATCATCAAAACCACGGATTATGGGTTCTTTGCTTTTTAAAATACTGTGTTCAAAGACACCTGATATTTTGTTTTCTACGGGATGTTTAGGTATACCGTAATGGAAATAGAGACCGGCCTGAGCAGCCCAGCATATATGGAGTGTTGAAGTGACATTTGTTTCTGTCCATTTGAGAATTTCTCTAATTTCAGGCCAGTAATGTACCTGCTCAAAATCCAAAGTTTCAACGGGAGCACCTGTAATAATCATACCATCATATTTATTCTTTTTTATCTGGTTAAATGTTTTATAGAAAACAGAAAGATGTTCCTGTGCTGTGTTTTTTGAATTATGAGTAGCTGTATGAATCAGTTCAACCTCTATCTGCAGCGCTGAATTGGATAATAGTCTTAAAAGATGAACTTCTGTAGTTTTTTTTAAGGGCATGAGATTCAGAATCACAATTTTAAGTGGTCTGATATCCTGAGCAACAGCTCTTGTCTCTGACATGACAAAGATATTTTCTGAATTCAGTACATCTGCTGCGGGTAAACCATCCTGTATTTTTATCGGCATAATTTACCCCGCTTCCCTGACAAAGGGATTTGTTTTTTTCTCTTTTTCCACGGATGTTTTTTCACCATGTCCCGGACAGAGAATGGTATTATCCGGTAATGAATAAACCTGTTTCCGGATATTTTCCTGAAGAACATCAAATGAGCCTCCCGGTAGATCTGTCCGGCCAATAGAACCATTGAAAATAACATCTCCCGTAATAGCCGTTTCTATATCACTGAGATAGGCGATGATACTGCCGGGACAATGACCGGGAGCCGTTCTGATTTGCAGTTTTATCCCTTCTATATCCAGAATCTCTCCGTTTTTAACTGGATTTGTTATGGCACAACTTTTCCAGATTAGACCAGGCATGGCATAATC
>JAEINM010000552.1 GCA_016342385.1 Spirochaetaceae bacterium
ATATTCCCTCTGCCGGTTAAGGGAGTCGTCGCCATATCTGTGGCCATAAAAAGAGCTCCCAGCATAAGTCCTCCACTTAATAAATGAAAGAGGACATCACCTGTAAAAGCGCCTGTACCCATCCTGACTCCACCGAAAATCCAGATCAGCAGAGCAAATGATCCCATATACGAAAGGGGGACATGCCATGTTATAATCTTTCTGAAGAGGAGAAAGCCCCCCCCCAATAAAAGAAGAAGAGCTGAAATCTCACCAATTGAGCCCGGTATATTTCCCAGAAACAAATCTTTATATGTAACGGGAAGACCTTCGGACTGAAGGAACTCCATTGGACCACTGACATTGAGAGATGTGGCAAAATAAGCCGATTTGAGGGATCCCAATGGAGTGGGACCGGTCACGGCATCAGTTCTACCCACAGAGGGCAGAAGCCATTTAGTCATGGATCCTGTCCAGGAAAAGAAAACAAAGACTCTCCCGGCAAGTGCAGGATTCATCCAGTTGGCCCCCAATCCACCGAAACTCCATTTCACAACAACTATGGCAAAAATAGAAGCAATAGCCGGAATAAACAGAGGGATTTGCGGAGGCATATTATAGCCCACCAGCAGACCTGTCAGAAAGGCGCTCCCATCTCCAACAGTCATTTTTTTATCAACAAGGCTTAAGAGGGCTTCCGAAGCCACTGCTGCAGCTATTGAAACCAGGATAACAGTCAGAGCTGTCACTCCGAAGACATAAACGCCCCAGATCCCTGCGGGTAATAAACTTAAAACAACAGTCCACATGATTTTTGCCGTAGAATCGGCACTGTGAATCTGGGGACTGCTGCTCACTGTCAATTTTTTAATCTCAATCATCTGTTAGCACCCTTCTTCTCCATCATTATTGCTCTTAACTGGTTTTTCCCCATTCGAAAAGATTGTACGAGAGGAATATGAGCCGGGCAGACATAAGCACATGAACCGCATTCCACACAATCGAGAATACCCATCTCCTGAGCTTCTTCAAAAAGGAAACTGATAGACAGTTTATTAATTTCCGTGGGATTCAGTCCCATAGGACAGGCTTTTATGCAGCGACCACAGGCGATACACGATGTCTGACGGGAAGCTTTGACTTCTTTAGCCGTCAGAAAAAGGATTCCGCTGGTTCCTTTTGTAACAGGAGTCTGGAGATCAAAAACACCGAATCCCATCATGGGTCCACCGGAAATAACTTTCAACGGTTCTTCCAGCAGTCCGTCACATTCTTCCAGTAATTCCCCATAGGTTGTACCTATCTTTACTCTTAAAGTCTTAGGTGATTTTACAGCTCCGCCACTGACTGTTACAATTCGTTCAACAAGGGGCTTCTCAAAAACAAGTGCCTCATAAATGGAGAAAACAGTTTCAACGTTCAATACAACCATTCCGATATCGAGAGGAAGTTTCCCGGAAGGGACTTCCTGTCCCGTGCATGATTTTATAATATTTTTTTCAGCGCCCTGAGGGTATTTCACCTTTAAAATTTCGACATCAACGTCCAGGTCACTCCTGGATACGGCTTGAGTCATTACAGCAGCCGCAGCCATTTTATTGTTTTCAATGGCAAAAATAATTTTTTTAGGCGTAAGGATTTTTTTTAGAATTTTTAACCCTTCAATTATCTCCTCAGCCTTTTCAAGAATCAGATTCTGGTCTGAAGTCAGATATGGCTCACATTCTGCCGCATTTATAAGGAGATAATCACACTCTTTTCCCTCGGGTAAAACAAGTTTGACATGAGTGGGAAATGTAGCCCCGCCCTGTCCTGCAATGCCCATAGAGGCTATTTTTTTAATAATCTGATCATTATTAAAGGATTTCCAGTCGTAGGTTGATTGGGCTTTACCCATCCTTTTAAACTCTCCGCTCAACTCTATGACAACTGCTTTCGACATTTTTCCATGAGCCAGATATATATCTCTGATCTCTATGACCTTACCGGGAATGGAAGAATGGACAGGAACGGACACATAACCGGCGGCTTCTCCGATTATCTGCTCTTCTTCTATGATATCACCGACATTTACAATACATTGGG
>JAEINM010000553.1 GCA_016342385.1 Spirochaetaceae bacterium
ATGAGAAGAGTCAGCATGATATCGGCAGATGTGATCATATGGGAGAAACCCATCCCCCTATGAAATCCTCTCAATTTTGCTGCTGTAAATAGCTTTTTCATGTCCTCCATATAGAGATAAATATATCGATAAGTCGATATGAGGATGGATATCATTTTTCCCGGGATTCCCATGCAGTTCATTGCCTGCATCAGTTTTGAAATATCGGCCTTGTATAAAAGTGTTGTTAATATGAGGAAAATAGAAACAGCCTTTACAGCGATTGTAAAGAGGAGCTTGAGACCATCGGTGTAGATCTTCAGAAAGTGCCATTCTCCCAAAAGAGTCTGTCCTGGTGTGAATATAATGAAAGGAGACATAATGACGAGGAGTATGATCAGGGGGGTTATGGATTTTACAACATCAGAGATTCTTATTTTCACTGTTATTATCAGTAGAACCGATATGAACAATGCACTGAGTAGGGCGGGAATTTTTTCAATAGAGGCAATAGACAGGATTAGCAGCGTCATTGAAATGATTTTCCACCGATAATCCCATTTTCCGATTATGCGGGTTTCCATGAATGAATCATCTCCGGTTTTATTTTCAGCAGACGACTCACTACAATTCCCGTAATGAATCCTTCGACCAGTGCCAGAGCAGAATTGCTTATGGTGAAGAGTGCGGCTATCCCCAGAAATCCTTCACCCGATAGAAGAAGCACCGTTGCAGCAAGCATGGTCGCCAGAATGACAGTTAGAAAAGTTATAAAACCTGCAATGATGGCAACGTAAGCGCTTTTCTCGCGTCTCTTTGTTGTCAGAACCCGGAATCCCCACTGGCACAGCAATGCGGGGATCATCATAACAAGGGCATTGACTCCCAGGGTGGAGATTCCTCCGTGCTGGAACAGAACGGCCTGGAAAAATAAACCCGATAATATGGCCAGTATGGCTTTTCTCCCCAATATGAGGGCCGTCAGACCCAGTAGTGTCAGGTGAACTGATGTCACCCCTATCTTGAAATGAATGAGAGATGCAGCAAAAAAAGCCGCTCCCATTACTGCCACAGAGGGAATCTCCCGGTTTTTTGTATTTTTCAATTCATAGGCTGTCAGTCCTGCCGCCCCGGCAAATCCGGCTATACAGTAGCTTATGGGGAGAATCCCATCGGAAATGTGCATAATCTTTAATACCTCTTCCGGAAATAGAGAACTGTTCCCGCGGTTCCCCAGGCAACACTTAAAAGCATAATCAGTTTTTGCAGGAGAGATAATCTATTCGTTCCTCTTCCTCCGATCAGCATCGAATCATCAACAGGGAGATTGATTCTCATCCCATGACCATTGCCGCCCCGTACCTGAAGAATCCATGTTCCCTCTCTGTCGGGTTCTATATAAAAGATTCCCTTTTTATCTGTTTGCACGGTGTACTGCGCCTCTTTTTGACCGGGGGGAAATACTATGACATCAGCATCGGCAATAAACTCACCGGTGTCGTACTTTACTTCAATTTTTACCACACGGTCTGACAGAATTGTATATTCCGAGCCGTGGGAGAACAGTGGAAGCACAGGTACCATCAGGAAAATCAATAGAACTTTTTTCATCTGGTAACCTTACAGTGTCCCTCTCCCAGGTGCCCCAGAGTTTCAATCCCTTCTATCAGTCTGCTGTATAGGGGGTGGTTCTTCATCCGGTTCTGATCCACATCGATTCTCCCCTCATCGGCAAAGTCGAGGAATAGTTCAAAACCGGGAGAGTCTCTGTTTACATGGTCATCAGCTTCCGCCCTGGAATTTCCGAACAGGTGATCGAAGTGGAAAGTCATTTCAACATCTGTGGTCTCACCTTCAGCCAGCATGCCTTTAATACTGTCTCCCACATAACCCTCTCTGCCGTCAAAAGTCAGTTCTTCATTCAGTTTGATTACAAAGGGGATCGTAGTCCCCGATTTTGAGGCTTTTCCGATTATGATAATGGAATAGCCCGAATAATCACCGGAATCAATGGTTTCAATTGAGAACTTCATCGATTGATAATTTCCCACTGCACTATGAGGCACTATACCCATTGA
>JAEINM010000554.1 GCA_016342385.1 Spirochaetaceae bacterium
CTGAGCAATATACTTCAGTTCATATTTTCTCAATAAATTCCCATCAATTAAAATAGTTATCCATTGAAGTCTTTCATTTAGGTCTACTTTACTGGGATTATATATAGGGCCATAGTCATTCCGGCTAGTATCATATGTAAAAACAATTTCCTTATACTTACTAATCGCTCCACTATCATTTTGTGTATAAACAATCTTATGGGGATAATAATCCCCACCATTTGAATCTTCATTGTACTCAACAGTGTAATAATTTCCATGTATATCTATGACTTTATTCAAAGCCCATACCCGTGGTGCTGTTTTTCCCACAGCTTCAATGCGGCTGTCTCCGGTGTTTCCGAAGAATAAACGGGTACCGTTTTTCTGAGTTACGATCCAGTAAGAGGCCGTTGCAGATCCCTGGTTTAAATATTCAATTTTCAGGAAGCTCTCATTCTCCGTTCTGTACCGATTGGTTCCCAATGAATCATCGGGAATCAATCTCTGCCCATTTAACACAAAATGATCCGTATTATTCCAGTTAATATCATAGGAAGAATCCCTTTCTATGGTCTGTAGCCCCGAAAGACTCCACCCCATCCCCAGCATGCCGTTGCCCGCCTGGCTGTTGTAGTTCAGCGACAGGTTGGGCTGCATCCCATTGGTTCCCTGTGGAATATTTATGGGATAGGAATAGGTAAAGGCACCGGATGGTGAAACATCCTGAGAATAGACAGAAAGAGAAAATCCGATCAGGATTAACAGAGTAGAGACGTACTTTTTGAACATTTTTAGATCCTTGTCACATTTTTGTAATAAACACTTTAAAAAATAATTGTGTATTATTTAAACATGAGATTCTGTTTCTATCTATAGGAATTTTTCCTATTTTTCTTTATTTCTTCTTTATTTTTCAACCCTCATTCACAACATTAAAAATCGGCTCTATAAATATAAAGATCTTCCAGCATGCCTTCCATAAAATACAGCTTCATCCTAAGGGGATAAGGAGATTGGGAAAGCTCAAATGTAACAAAATCTTCACCGGAAGAGATGGGTATCTGCTGTTGCGATAGACTTCCGGACAGAACATCTTCTCTCGACATCCCTATTCTCAGTTTATACAATTCTCCTGAAAATGTCTTATCGTAACGGACCTGCCAGACCCTGTTGTTAAAAAGAAACAGGTAAAACCCATTATCGTAATAAAAAACCACATTATCTTCGTCGGCCTCCACCCCTCTGTTGGGAAAGATTTCCGCCGGTCGGGAATCAGCCTGAAAGATATCATCGATTGTACTGCCCAGAACAGTTAGTGGGTCGGACAGATCAATCGCTGAACTGTAAAATAAGAGAGAATTCAAAAATAGTAACACCAGAGACATTTTCCTAAACATAGGGGAATATTAACTGATCTGATTCTCTATTACAATCGCTTATAATCCTATGAATATTTTTCATCAGCCCGGCAAATTCGTCAGCACCTTTAAATGTGTGCACCCTTTTATGATTGATCAGGTATTTATTTCCTGCTGAGGATTCATCAAATGAGGGAGGAGAATATACCAGTAAAGGACGATTCTGCCGCAGTGCCGACAAAGCGGCATACATAGCTCCTCCATTAAGCCGGGATTCCATTAGTACAACAAATTGAGCCAGACCGCTTTGCAGACGGTCTCTCCGGACAAAGCGGAAAGGTTCCGGTGGGACACCGGGACCATATTCCGAGACGATTGATCCTTTATACTCTGTAATCTGATGGTAGAGACAAAGATTATCACGGGGGTATACTATATCGGGACCACAGGGCATAACAGCAATAGTGTGACTTTTCTCTTTGACTGCGGACAAATGGGCCGCTCTGTCACACCCGGCGGCCAACCCGCTTACAATAGTATAACCACATTGAACGAGAACCTCACCCACAAGAGCTGTCTCTTTCAGCACTGAGAGAGAGGCTGTCCGACTGCCGACAAGGGCGGCTCTCTTCGGCCTGTTCAATAGCTCTAAATTTCCTCTCACATAGAATAGTAGAGGAAAGTCATTGATAAACAGCAGTGA
>JAEINM010000555.1 GCA_016342385.1 Spirochaetaceae bacterium
TCCCATAATGCTTCGTGATGCCGAATTCGGTCCTATCAGGCTGAGAGCATTTGGTTCCTATTCAATTCGTGTAACCGATCCGGCCAAATTCCTGAAGGAAGTCGTGGGAACTGACGGTGACTTTACAAAGGATGAAGTGGTCGAACAGTTGAGAAATATCGTCGTCTCCCGTTTTACCGATGCTCTGGGAGAGAGTAAAATCCCCGCTTTGGACCTGGCTTCCAATTATGATGAACTGGGCAAATTTATGGAGGGAAAAATTGGGGGCGAATTCGGAGAATACGGCCTTCAGCTGGTAAAACTTCTTGTTGAAAATATATCGCTGCCTCCTGCCGTCGAAGAAGCACTTGATAAACGCTCCAGTATGGGAATCCTTGGTAATCTCAATCAGTACAGCCAGTTTCAGGCGGCTAACGCCATGGAAGCTGCCGCTAATAATCCCAGCGGTACGGCTTCCGGTGGAATCGGTATGGGAATGGGATTTGCCATGGCCAACCAGATGGGCCAGGCTATGGGAAATAACCAGCAGCAGAATCAGGCTCCTCCTGCAGGAGGTCCGCCTCCGATTCCCCAGGCGATCTCATTTTATATAGCCTTAAACGGGCAGCAGACAGGGCCTTTCGACATGAATGCACTCAAGCAGAAAGCTCTTTCCGGAGAGTTGACCAGAGAGACCATGGTCTGGAAAAATGGAATGGCCGCCTGGTCTGCCGCGGGAACCATATCTGAACTGGCCTCCCTTTTTGGTCAGGTTCCTCCACCGCTGCCTCCACAATAAGCGGAGCACTTCGGTTTTGCTCATTAACCGGATTCTGCCTTTGAACTGGTTGCTGTATAGCCGTGAGAAACACATAGGAAATAATTAGAATAATCTGGAGAGTGTGTATGAGTGATAATAACAGTACTTTTTCCTGCAGTAACTGCGGGGCCGATTTAAAATTTGAACCGGGACAGAATGCCCTGAAATGCCCTTATTGCGGGGCGGAAAATACCATTGAAGTCGATGAGACTATTGAGATTGTGGAAAATGATTATCTTGGTAAAATCAGAGAACTGAAAGAGAATGTAAAAGATTCTGATATGATCGAAATGATAGCCGTTAAATGTGATAACTGCGGCGCACAAGTCAGTCTGGGAGAGAATAAGACCGCAGGGGAATGTGTATTCTGCGGATCTCATCTGGGTGGTCAGGGGAAATCGGTTAAAGAGATTAAACCGGAATCGATGCTCCCTTTTCAAATTAATAAGAGAGAAGCAGCGGAACATTTCAAAGCCTGGCTAAAAAAACGCTGGTTTGCTCCCAATAAACTGAAAGAGTATGCCCGGATGGATGGATTGAAAGGTATCTACTCTCCCTATTGGACCTATGACTCCAATACCACCACCCAGTACCGGGGACAACGGGGAGAATACTATTACACCACCGAGACCTACACAGAGCAGGTCAACGGGAAAAGTGTCACTAGAACCAGGCAGGTTCGGCACACCAGATGGTATCCCGCATCGGGAACTGTTTACAATAGTTTTGATGATGTGCTGATAACGGCTTCGGGCAATCTTCTACCCAAATATACGGAAGCGCTCGAACCCTGGGATCTTGAAAATCTGGTCCCCTATAACCAGAAGTATCTGTCGGGTTTTCAGGTGGAAAGTTATACCGTGGATCTGGAAGAGGGTTTCGGGCGGGCGAAAAGCCGGATGGAACCGGAAATCAATTCCACAATCAGAAGGCATATCGGGGGAGATGAACAGAGAATCAGCTCTAAAAACAGTTCCTATAATGATATAAAGTTCAAGCACCTTCTGCTGCCTGTGTGGATAAGCGCCTATAAATTCAAGGATAAGATTTACAATTTCATGGTCAATGCCCGGACCGGAGAGGTCCAGGGAAACCGGCCTTATTCTGTCGCTAAGATTCTTTTTGCCCTGCTCTGTGCCGCTATTGTTATTGCCGCGGGAATTTTTGTGTATCTCTATTTTGAAGGGAACGGGTAAGACAGGCCTTTCACTTAGCTCAGGAACCGGATCTCTT
>JAEINM010000556.1 GCA_016342385.1 Spirochaetaceae bacterium
ATTGGTTCTCTCCGGTATGAACAACGAAGCTCAGATAGAGGAAAATATAAGGACCGCAGAGAGGGCACACCCCTCTTCTCTGAGTGGAAATGAAAAAGAGATTCTCATTAATGTAGGTAATCAGTATGAAAAACTGATGAAAATCCCATGTACAGGCTGCCAGTATTGCCTCCCCTGTCCCGCCGGAGTTGATATACCCCGATCATTTTCTTTTTACAATGCACGGCACTTGTTTACCGACAAGCTAACCCCCTGGGGAATGTATCTGATGCAATTGGGAAAACGGAATGACAGGCCCTCTTCTATGGCCGGGAATTGCGTAGATTGCGGGAAGTGTGAAAAACACTGTCCACAGGATATAGCCATTCCGAAAGAACTAAAGAACGTGAAAAAACAATTTGAAGGCCCCATGAGTCATGTGATCAGATTTATTGCCAACAGGATGATGAAAGTGGATCGCCTGGTTGAGGATTAATTGATTCGATCGGGTATATAGTGATCGAGAATTTTGTAAAAGAGATAGGCTATAAAACGATTAAATACATTAATCCTGCACTTATAAAAAAAGGGAGAATTGAAGTAGCCAGAATCCGACCAGTATTCCCGATCCTTCTGAATAATTTTTGAAGCCAGGACTTTCTTTGTATTAAATTCCATTAATTCACCTAGACCCGGTTTGTATCCATCAAGACTTTTTATTTCAACATATTTCAAAAATCTCTCCAATTCTTTTTTCTCTATGTGTTTTTTTTCTATATTTATGACATTCCGTGAGATTGAACCGCAGTAGAGAGTACCCCACTGCAACGATAAATCTTTCAGGTACCTGAGAGTCTCTTTTGTACCAGATGAAGCTGTTGAAGTAGCAAAAAGAATCGGTTTTCCAATAAGTGGAGAACGATGATACCAGCTGCATGTGCGGTCGATAAAGACTTTTAAAAGACCTGTTATCTGCCTGAGATAAACCGGAGTCCCTATTATCAGGGCATCAGCCGATTTTATTTTATCCAGAATGATGGAGCAGTCATCGGCCAGGGGACAATCGCCTACTAGGATACACTGTTCACAACCGCGACAGAAAGATATTTTATAGTCTCCCAGATGGATCATCTCCAGATCATAATCATCGAGATATTCCATTATCTGTCGTAAGAGAAAAAATGTACTTTTTTTTCTTTTACTGGAATTGATTAATAGAATTTTTTTCAAAAAACAGTCCTTTCTCTTTTTCCCTAAAAGTCCAGAGTCATTCCAATATTGAGATAGGGCTTTATTCCTATCATCAGAAAACTTTCTGTCCAATCGGAATAGACTGTAACCCCCGAATCGAGTGTTGTGTGATCACTGAAATCAAAACTGAATAGATTTCCCACTTCCACATAGAGGAACTTATAAATATCAAACTTCAAACCCGTATCAATAGCCATTCCGAGATTGTAGGAAACAGCTTCGAAATCCTCATTTAGTCCGGAATCAGTTGAGGTCCCATTAAAACGACCAGATGAACGGGAAAGATTTAATCCGATTCCTCCCCTCATAGACAAAATGTCATTGAACCGAAATCGGAAAGCCGGTCCAAATACCAGGGCGATTTGAAGAGGCAAATCAAATAAAACCGGATTCTCGGGAGTAATAATTCCCTCTATGGTCTTTATCTGTTTTTGAGGGAATTGTACTGAAGTATTGATAAAAAGACCCAGATCATCGTCATTCCAGAAGAAATATGAACTGATATCAAGTCCCAAAGCTCTGGTATGGGATTTCTCCATGTCAGTGACTTCACTTGAAGCCAGGAGATAGTTGCCGAATTCAAACCCTGCAGAAAGCCAGAGTTCCGTATCCGCATATAAGCCGGAGAGTATAAATAAAAATAGTATTAAAAGAAAAGAAAGTTTCTTATGCATATATGTTCTATGATAAGCAAATTAAAATAGTGACGCTAGTGGTAAAATATAAAAAATGACGTCGATTCCCACCAGATCTGCATTATAAATACAAAAGATCACACAAAATGTGTGATCTTTCATT
>JAEINM010000557.1 GCA_016342385.1 Spirochaetaceae bacterium
ATCTGAGCAATTTTATCTATGTGGCAATTGTAAATCTCGGATATTTCATCATTTGTTAATTGTTTTTCAACATTAGTAAATGGATTTACATCTAAAAATAAAGCACTTACTTCTTTTGTGATATATTTATTTTCTAATAGAAAGTTTTCATCTTGTTCAATTTGATTAAAAATGTAATCACCAAGAAACAGTTTGATAGCTTTTTTATATTTCTCGATCATAAAAATATCCTTTTTCATGCTAATTTCATATAACTACAATTATACGCATTGCGTATTTCGTTCTTAATTATGAAATTCATAATAACAGACTATTTCTAAGTAGACACGCACAAAATCAAGCAAGTTTGCAATTCGAATCTATATATTCAGAGTTTCCCCCAATATTATAATTCCTATTCTCAGTTTAGATTTCATTCTCTATCGAGCTCTATGGTTCTGGATATTTCGTTCTCCCATCTCCCTCTTTCTTTTCTCCATTTATCCTTTCCACCCCTAAAAAAAAATAATTCCTCTCTTGACCTTACCCTAACGTCAAACTCCATCCTTAAAATCAGAGAACAAAAAAGGAGTCAAAAGAATGATAAAAGAAGCAGAAATACTGCTCTCCCTGCAAGATCTGAATAAGCATTACGGAGACCTGAAAGCCGTCAGCAATCTCAGCTTCCAGGTAAAAAAAGGAGAGATATTCGGACTGCTGGGACCCAATGGAGCGGGTAAAACCACAACAATAGAATGTATCCTGGGAACAAGAAAAGCGGATAGCGGATCCATTTCCCTGCTGAATACAGACTTAAAAGAGAGAAGTAAAAATTTCTTTGAAAAAATCGGCGTTCAGTTTCAGGATTCCCACTATCCGGAACTGATAAAAGTGGGCGAACTCTGCCGGATGACATCTGTCCTCTATAAAAACCCCGGCGACTACAAAACACTCTTAAAGCAATTTTCTCTGAGGGACAAAGAAAAAAACAGAGTGTCCGAACTGTCGGGGGGAGAAAAACAGAAACTATCTCTGGTACTGGCACTCATAAACAACCCCTCTTTAGTCTTCCTCGATGAGCTGACAACGGGACTGGATCCCCAGGCAAGACGGGATGTCTGGTCATA
Source organism: Spirochaetaceae bacterium (assembly GCA_016342385.1). Lineage (GTDB taxonomy): Bacteria > Spirochaetota > Spirochaetia > DSM-2461 > DSM-2461 > Spirochaeta_F. The sequence goes on from JAEINM010000557.1 coordinate 1,107, forward strand.
CCTATCTATGCTCAAAGAAAAAGGGATGACCATTGTCCTCACATCGCACTATATGGATGAAGTCCGCTACCTTTGTGACCGGATCATGATCATGAATAAGGGAGAAGAAGTGATTTCCGGAACACCGGAAAACGTCATCAGTCAATCGGGAATGGAAACTATGGAAGAGGCCTATCTGCATTATGTAAAAGAGGAGAAATTAAATGAAGAAAATGTATACGCTGTTTAAGACAGAACTGACTCTGGCTGTGAGGGAGTTTTCCGGAGTGCTCTTCGGAATGATCATGCCTGTTGGCATAATGCTGCTACTGGGAGTTCTCTATGGAGACAAGCCGGCTTATGAAGGTGCATCATTTACAAAAATTCAACAGTCATTCGCCGCTGTGGCGACCATAGGGATATGCGCATCGGGACTGATGGGAATTCCCCTGAATATTGCTTCATACAGAGAGAAAAAGATTCTGAAGCATTTCAAAGTGACACCGACCAGCCCCATGGTCCTACTGGGAGCCCAGTTTTTCACAAACCTCGTATTTGCGGTTTTCTCCAGCCTGCTGGTTCTCCTTATAGGGGTACTCTTTTTCAATTACAGCTTGCAGGGATCAGTCTTACAATTTATTCTTGCCTATGGACTTGTACTGACAGCGATATTCTCCCTGGGGATGATGATTGCCGGTGTTTCCAAAAATGTCAAAACGGCCAATCTGCTATGTACACTGTTTTACTTCCCCATGTTGTTTTTATCGGGAGCGACTATTCCCTTCGAGATAATGCCCCGGGGACTGCAGAGTGTCAGCAGCATAATGCCTCTGACTCAGGGAATCAAACTTCTGAAATCTGTCTCCCTGTCCACTGCCGGTACAGACTGGATCAGGCCGGTCATAGTGTTATCGCTGACGGCTCTACTGAGCATT
>JAEINM010000003.1 GCA_016342385.1 Spirochaetaceae bacterium
AGATGTTTTCCCTGAGGATTATTGTCCGGGATAATCATGGGAAAACACTCTACAATAGTTTCACAGATCTGGTTCAAAGAGACGATTCGCCATTAATCGAAGGTGATTCAGTACGAATTGTAGACTATGATACATTTGAGATTACCGGGACAATTACTGTTTATATCAACCAGGATTTTCTCGAAAGGGAAACGGGAGAATATATCCTGGGGATTCTAAAGCCGAGAATTATTCAGGGTTTCCTTACCATAGTCATTGCTCTGGTAGCCGCCGCTTTGTTGTCCCGTCGCATTACATCACCTATCAAAGCACTCACAAGAGCTACACGAGGTATTTCACAACGAGGAAAAACTCAGCTGTTACCAGTCAACTCTGCCGATGAACTGGGACAGATGAGTCAGTCTTTTAATCAGATGATTACCTCTCTCCAGAAACAGAGGGAATTGCGGAAGCGCTTAATAAGCGATGTCTCTCATGAAATCAATAATCCCTTAAACGTCATTCGCCTGGAGGCGAAAGGGCTACAGGATGAAATCATAACATCTGATGAAGCTTCAGCCCGAATCATTGATGAAGTTGATACTCTGAGTAATCTCATTCATGATCTGGACTGGCTTGCAGAAACTGATTCCGGTGAATTTAAATTGAAGAAAGACTATTATCCCATTGGGAAAATCATACAAACTGAAGTAGACCGTTGGCAGCTCAATGCGCAAATAGCAGAGCTGAGGCTTGAATTGACTCCTCTGCCTCGGGATTTACCGATTTTATACATTGATGCTATGCGTATCAGTCAGGTTCTGGGAAATCTTTTAGAAAACGGATTAAAATATAGCAAGGCCCATGGTTCTGTGACTGTCTCCTGCGAAGTGGAAAATCAAAAAGTTGTCATTTCCATAGCCGATACCGGTCCGGGAATTCCCGCAGTAGATCTTCCCTATGTCTTTGAACGGTTTTACCGGGTAGATCAGTCCCGTGTCCGGAGTAAAGGGGGGCGGGGTCTGGGATTATCCATAGTGAAACAGATAGTGGAAATGCATAATGGTTGTGTCTGGGCTGAAAGTCGAAAAGGTGAAGGGAGCTGTTTCTATTTCAGTCTCCCTGCGCCCCAGCAAAGTTAAATCCCGTCATCAGGATTTCATGAGTCTCGATTCTCAGGGTTGCCATCTGCGGTTTATCTTTGTATGATATATCTGACTGTCCATTTTTTAGATTAGAGAGGATTAGAAATACATGGATATATATAATGCCGGTATAGAAGAAGAACTGGCGGTACTGAGAAAAACAGCTGTTCCTGTAGAGGAATTTAACGATGAGCTTAAGAGCTTTATCGATATAATGATTGAATCAATGAAGGAAAATAAAGGGATTGGTCTGGCGGCTCCCCAGGTGGGAGATATGAGAAGAATTTTTGTCTGTTCTATCGATGACAGGGAGCCCCTGGTTTTTATCAATCCTGAAATCATAGAAACGTCTATGGAGACTTCAGTCTATGAAGAAGGCTGTCTCAGCCTACCGGGAATCTATGCCGATGTGGAAAGACCAGAGAGAATAAAAGTCCAGGCCTGGAACCGAAAGGGAAGACCTTTTAAAGTTGAGGCCGATGGGCTTATGTCCACCTGCATTCAGCATGAAATTGATCATCTCAATGGAGTTCTTTTTGTTGATTATCTTCCGGAAAAGAAGAAGTTGAAATTCCTTAAAAAACTGGAAAAGGCCAACAGTAAATAATGAGAATAATCTTTGCCGGTACACCGGAAATTGCTGTTCCTTCTCTTATTGCCTTAAGTGAAAAATTTACTATATGCGCTGTCCTGACAAATCCCGACAGAGCTACGGGAAGGGGACGAAAAATTGTCTCTTCACCTGTAAAGGAAGCAGCTGAGCGATTGGGGTTGAAAGTCCTGCAGCCTGAGAAATTCGATGAGACGTTTTTTGAGGAGGTTCGTAGTCTGAATGCCGACCTCCTGGCTGTCATTGCCTTCGGCAGAATCTTCAGGAAAAGCTTTCTCGATCTTTTTCCCATGGGGGGAATTAATCTTCACCCGTCTCTTCTTCCCCGGTACAGGGGACCTTCTCCCATTACAGAGGCCATAAAAAACGGTGATACCAGGACCGGGATCTCCGTTCAGAAACTAGCTCTGAAAATGGATAGCGGCGATATTCTGCTTCAGCCCGAACTGGTACTTGATGGCAGAGAAACCACAGGTTCCCTCACAGAGAAAGTCGCTCTTCTGGGTGCCCCTCTTATGGTGGAAGCGGTTGAAATCCTCGGAAATGACATTCAGGCCGGTACTCCTCAGGATGAATCCAAAGCGACATTCTGTAAACTTATTCAGAAAGGTGATGGCCTGATAGACTGGAATAAAACATCTGAGGTCATAGATCGGGAGATCCGCGCCTTTTCTCCCTGGCCAGGCTCATTTACCTATTTCGGGGATAAAAAACTGAACATTATCGAGGCTGAATTATACGATGAAGAGATTGAAAATGTCTGTTCAGGAACGGTACTGGCTCTTGATAAACAAGCGGGAATAATTATAAAAACCGGAGATTCAGCCATAGCAGTAAAAAGACTTCAGCTGCAATCAAAAAAACCTATGGATTTCAAATCCTTTATTAACGGCAACCGTGATTTTGTCGGATCAACACTTAGAATTGAATCAGGAGATAATACATGAACATAAAATCATTATTCAGCAGAAAGGAAGATGATAATAACAATGATAAAGAACGGGAAAAGGATTCCCTCAATGTAAAATCCGATAATATCACAGAACAGGAGACAACTTTTTTTAAATATGCCCTTTATGTGATTATTGCTGTTTTTGTCATTATGTTCTTTTCTTTTTCTGTTACATTTTTCCTGTCTCTGAGAGGGGCAGAAAAGACAATGGTACCCGATCTGGAAGGGATGGAACTTGTGGAGGCACTAATTGATCTGCAGGTTAAGGAACTTTATCCCAGGGTTCAGGTGCGTTATTCCGAAGATCCTATGACAAAAGGTACTATTATTAAGCAGGATCCTCCAGCCGGATCTATTGTTAAGGCGGGGAAAAGGGTCACTATTACTATCAGTAAAGGAGCTGTTGTCGATAAAGTGGGTGATTATATCGGTCAGGATCTCAATGATGTGAAAATGAATTTTATGATTCAATTTACTACCTATAAACCGAATATGAAAATCAAAGAACCAGTTATTTATGAATATGATTCTACACCTCCCGGTACAATTATTGCTCAGAAACCTGATCCCGGTACATCCATTTCGGGCTTAACCGAGGTTGAATTCATTGTGAGCCGCGGAGAAACCGGAGAAGAGATGATTGTGGGAGATTACCTCACCTTAGCTTATGGAGAAGTCATCAAACGACTGACCAGAGCCAATATTCCCTTCCTTTTCACGATTGATGAAGAATCGGAGGGCAACGGAACTATTATTGAGCAGGATCCGATTCCCGGTGAGTCTATTGAAACCGGTTCCCTGCTGAACTTTACCATTGCTCCTCCTGAAGAGACTGCAGATGACATGGTTTTTAACCTGTTTGAATATTCAATCCCTGAATATCCTGTTTACGTGGATATGAAATTTGAATCTGTTTCTCCTTCAAGAGAGAGAAAAACCATATTCGAAACGAAGCATCCCGGAGGGAAAATCTCCATACCTTATAAAGTTCCCGTTGATACAGAGCTGATCCTGTCAATTCTTGATAAAGAAGTTATACGCTATAAAGTCACAGCCGAGTAGCCATTCTGCCGGGGCGGGGATTAACCCGCCCCGTATTAAATTTGACGGACATTTCTTTCTGATTAATACTTTAAATAGAAAGTTCTTATCTGAAGGAGGTTAAAATTGTTTCTGAAATCAGTTCAGATAAAAATTTCTGCAGTGGTCCTTGTCTTACTATTGTTAAATACTGCCGCTACAGTCCTGATCATGGCAATAATCAACTCTCCAGTTCTGAAGGTTATTTTTCTCCTCTCGGCTTTACTATTACTGTTGTTTGTTATTTTCGTCGTACTCCGCCTTGTAGTTCTCAATAAAATATATCAGCTGGAAAGAGAGGTCGATATTGTCGCCGGTGGAACTTTGGATCATACCTTTTACTTTAAATCAGATGATGAGTTTGAAGATTTAGCCGATCGTCTCAATAATATGTTTTCTACAATTAAAAAGCGAAATATCGATGAGAGAGCCGCTCTCATCGATGAAATAACAGCTCTTGAAAATGAGAAATATCTTCTCAATGTTAATGACGGGCTATTGTTTATCGATTACGGTCAGATCATCTCCGATTATTATTCCCAATCTCTTGTAGAAATTTTTGACAGAGATGAGATTGGAGGTCAGCACCTCTCGGACTTTCTTTTCCCTTTGAAAGAGGAACAAAGAGAGAAAAGGAAGACTCTTGAAAAATTCATTATTGGTCTGTTTAATAATCCCGATCTTTTTGATTCCATTGATAAGGGGAATAATCCTCTCCACAATATCTGGATTTCCCGGAATGATGGCAGACGGATCCTTATCGACGGAACTTATCACAAAGTGGAGGATAAAGGTGAACTCGTCCAGATTATGATAATTTTTAAAGAAAGAACTGAGGAGGGACTGCTGGAGAAAAAACTGGATGAAAAGGATATGAGGTCCAGCTTTGAACTGGAGAGTATCATTTCCATTCTTCGTGCCGGTCCCGGTCCATTCCTTCAGTTTATACAGGAAAGTGATGGTCTTCTGGGGCAGTTCCGCTCCAATATCCTTGATATTCACAGTAAAGATGTTATAGAACACTCCTTTCGGGTTATAAATTCCATGAAGTGTTCCGCTTCATATTTTGATTTTAAATCAGTGGAAAAACTTTGTCACAATCTTGAGGACATTCTCTCTGAATTCAGGAAGGGAGATTTTGAGAGAAAAGAAGCTCTGGATATTATCATAGATGATATATACATCCAGTTTGAACATATTAATCATTTAATAAACCGCTTTGGAGAATTCCTTTCTTCGGAAGAGGGTAAAATTTATGATACCCATAAAAATGAGCAGGACCATTTTTTTGATTCTCTTAAAATTATGATGACCCGGAATGCCGATTATCTCAACAAGGAGATCGAATTTTCCTTTCACAGTGATTTTGAAAATTTCCCATTAATTAATGAGATAAAAAATCCTGTCATTCATCTCTTGCGAAATGCTGTTGATTTTGGAATAGAGCTTCCTTCTGAAAGGAGAAATGCCGGTAAGGGTGAGAAAGGGAAAATCGATATCTCAATAAGCGAAACCAAAGAAAGGGGCGCAAGAATCACCATAGAGGACGATGGCCGGGGCATTGATTTTGAGAAACTCAGAGAAATTGCTATTTTAAAGGGTTTTATCAAGAAAGAGGAAAATCCCGGTCAGGGAAATCTGATCAGAACTCTTTTTAAAAGCGGATTTTCATCTCGCGATGATATCTCTGGATTATCCGGGCGTGGAGTCGGTCTTGATGCTGTTAAAGAAGATATAAGCAGATTGGGTGGAAAAATCTCTATTAAAACGGACCATCTAAGAGGAAGCCGTTTTACAATTTTACTTCCTCCAGGCCTGTATTAAGTCATCTCTGTAGGTTTGCCAGAACTCCAATAGAAGTTGTTGAATATTAGAGAAAAACAGCCTCTCCATAGCAACGCCTTCACAGGTAATGAACCGATAATGCCAGCATTCCCATTTATAGCCTGTAATCTGCTCATAATCCTTAGGATATGAGAGTGAAAATCCGAATGTTCCGGCATTCCCGTAAAGCCATTTACCCTCTTCAGTCAAAGCGTATTCATCACTAATGGATCCAAAATCGACGGCAGTTCCCAGCTGGTGTTGAGATGTTCCTGGTCTGGCTGAAACCCTATCGGCTTCTTTTTGGCCCATTTTTTCGACATAACTCTTATAGATCATTTCCTGATATTCATAGGAGCGATAACCTGAGGCAAAGACAATATCCAATCCAGCTTCTTTTGCTGAATCTGTGAGATTTTTAAGATGATCAATAATGAGTTTACTTACAGTCCTGTCATTTCTGGTTACAGAAATGCCATAATCATAGGGTTTTACAATTTCTTTTGGTGCCTGCTCTCTGCTAATCGCATTATTTTTATCGACCAGATAGAAGAGTTCCTCCGGTTGTGAGAGCATTGCATCGGCTAACTCAAGAAATTTCCGGGGATTATTGAGAATCCTCTCCTGAATATCACTGTTCGCCCTAGTGATAATTTCTGCTAGCTGGTTCCTTGTCATATTGAATGCGGGATGAATATTCTGCTCCTCACTGAAACCATCTGATGGCAAAAAAGATAAAAGTAAAAAGACTCTAATAAAAATTCCTATCATTAGGACATAATATACAAAATTATGGAATTGGACAAATGGCTCTGTGCATTATTATCAATGAAAGAGAAAGATTCCACTTGACGGGTGGCTATGTTCTAAGGAAAATAGCAGAGCATGAAAAATTTAAAGGTTTTTTTATTCATTTTAGTTTTTTTATCAGCTCCAGTATTTATGGCAGCTGATTCAAGTATACATGTGAAACCGGAGATAATTGAGGAGGTGGATTTTAACCTCTTATACGGAGTCTCTCTTCAGAATGGATTCCAGAAATCTCTCGATGGTGGAAAAAACTGGATTCCTGCCAATAGGGGTCTGCCTATACGAATGGTATATCCATTTGATAATCAGGGAATAAAAATGCTCACATCAATCACCTATGATGTGAATAATCCTGACAGAATATTACTCTCCTCGCCACGGGAAATATATCTCTCTGAAAATGGCGGAGATCACTGGAATAAAGTCGATCTGAAATCTCCCTTTAAATACTCCAATTATATAACTTCTGTGGCATTAAATCCTCATAACAGGAACTCTATGATTGTCGGAACTTCTTTCAGCGGTATATATGAAACAGGTGATAGAGGCAACAGCTGGAGGAGAATTTCCGATGCTATTCCCGAATTGTACCGAGGCGCCGGCTTTTACGAAGAGATAACAGCAATTGCCCTTTCTCCATATGATTCCAATATCCTGTACTATCTTTGCGGCCCGACCGGTGAACTCTATTCCTCCAGTGAAGATCGTACAACATGGATCAATATTGATCTTCCCTTTGATGAAGAGGAACAGGCTCAATCCATGAGCTTCACCAAATCCGGGATATTAGATGCTCCGGGTGCACCACCCTTTGTCCTGGAGATTAAAACTGACAAGTCTACATGGGTATACAATCCATTGAGGAACTGGTGGTGGCAGAAGCAGAACAAGTTCATTTCCGACATACATCTAGATGATGAGAAAAAAGAAAGGCTGAGACTGGCTTCAGATAAATATGGTATCTATATATCTTCATGGCATGCTTCCGGAGAAAGACTCGACAATCATCTGCAGTTTGTTCTGGATCATAATCTGAATTCCATTGTTGTCGATATGAAAGATGATGATGGTTATATAACCTACAACAGCACTCTTTCTATTGTTCAGAAGACAGGAGCGGTAAAGGCAAGATTTAATGTTGAAGCTCTCCTTGAAAAAGCTCATGAAAAAGGGATTTATGTCATTGCACGCATTCCTGTATTCAAAGATTCGGTACTCTATCACTATGAAGAGGGAAAGTACGCCCTGAAAGATAAAAATACTGGTTTATCCTGGGGGAAAAAATTCCCGATTGATGACAGTGAAACAGGAGTCGTCTCCTGGGAGCAGAGAGAGTTCTGGGTCGATCCATTTGCCGAATTTGTCTGGCAATACAATGTGGCCATTGCTGAAGAACTTCAGAATCTCGGTGTAGATGAAGTTCAGTTTGACTACATTCGATTTCCCACCGATGGAGATCTGTCCCAAATTGACTATACATTTCAGCGGCCTCAAATGCTGAGAATAGAAGCTCTCGAATCATTTCTCGTTTTATCCCGGGAAAAGATTGAAATACCTGTCAGCACAGACCTTTATGGCTTTAATTCCTGGTACAGAATGGGGAACTGGAATGGACAGAATATTGAAATGGTCAGTCATTACGTCGACGTCATCAGCCCAATGTATTATCCATCCCATTTTCCCGGAGAATTCCTGCAGGATCTTCCCTATCTCGACAGAGCTGAAGAGATCTATCGTGAAGGTAGTAAACGATCAGCCAGAATTGTAGGGAGCAGAAGTATAATCAGACCCTATATACAGGCATTTCTTATGGGAAATGAATTGAATATGGAAGATAATGAGTACACCATGTATCTCAACCGGCAGGTCAAAGGGAGCGAAGAATCGGAATCTTCCGGTTTTTCCCTTTGGAATTCATCTAACCGTTATTATATGGTAAGCGAAAGCTTTAAAGATTTTTTTTAAAATAGAGACTTCCTGCGTACACTACGCTTATTACAGTCGAACCCCAAAAATAATCCTGCTGCAACAAGCTTTGCTTTACTTCCTGCGTACACTACGCTTATAATGAGCCTATGGGCAGTAAGACATTCAGAGATAAGCTAAAAAAGGCTCAGGAATTCATCGGTGGAGGACATTATCGGGAAGCTCTTAGTCTCATCATAGATGAAGAGGTCTCCAGTGTTCGGGAATTATTCAATAAAATAGCCTCTCTTATAGATATCGGTTTTGCTCTTCGCGATGAAAAGGTGCTCCGTTATGGCATTTATCTCTTTGAAGAGCACCACAAGGAGATTATCGTACTTGTGGATTACAGAGCTCTGGTCTACTACAATCTTGCCAATCAATATGCCAATATGGCGACACTGAAGTCATTTGATAACGATTACTATAGCTGCTTTTCCCGTAGTGAACTGCAGAAGGCTAAAATGTATTATTATCTCGCCCTGGAATCTGAGAAACTGGAAGTCGGATTGAAGCGGGATATTCATATCAGTCTGGCAAACTGTTTCCGCACATTGGGCCGTTTTGAAGAAGCTCTTGAACATTACAATAATGCCCTTTTAACAGATCCCTCATCACTAATCGCTCTGGATAATAAGACTGAACTTATGGTGGGACTCTCTTCTCTGTACTGGGATAAACGGGATGAGATTCTTAAAGAGAGCTGGGATCTGATCCAGAGCAAAGTCAATGATCAAAATGCCGCTATGAATAAAGATCTTCTGACAAAAAGCCTGACAACGATAAAAGAGCTTATTTCCAGGAAAGATTATCTGCAGGAGGAACAGATCCTACCTGTTTATACTATTGAAAGTTCCAGTGATTTCGAACATTTCTACATTTCCTGGTGTATTAAAAATAAACTGTATCTTAACTTCTGCAATTTCTGCCGAAAATGTGATTATGCAGCAGGTGACAGAGCAGTGATTAAGAAGCAGGATATCTCTATCGGAAGAGAAGACCGCGGTCGATTTCTCCGTTTGGCATCAGCATACAATAAACTCAAAGCTGATTATGTCAGTTCCCGGTTTCTCCTGATCCTCTCCCAGTATGAAGATCTGGATCTGGGATTTGTCAATGTAATGGCTCCCATGATAGAAGTGCCCGGTATGGAGATCATTGATATAAAAAGTTCACTACAGAATCAGGCCTTTTTATCTCTCTGGAGGATCTGGGATAATATAGCCGCCTTTCTCAATATATACCTTTCATTCAATATGACCGGTTATATCTCAATGAAAGATATATGGTATAGCGGGGGGAATGTTAAAAAAGAAATTATTGAAAAAAAAGACCTGCTGTTAAATTCGGTGTATGATATTTACTGTGACATGTATCAGGGTAGGTTTGAAAAACTTCCTCTTTTATTTGAAATCCTCAGTGGAAAAGGTAATAGTATTAGTAAAAGTGGTTTTAACGACGAATTGAATAGAGAGGAACTGACTATAGAATTGTTTCAGGTTGTACGTCACATTCTTATGATTCTTATGCAGATGCTCGATAGCGAGGAAAAAGATGATTCAGATTTTAGAATTAATTTCCCCCTCTATTCTTTTGAAATACCCGATGCGATTAAAATATAATAATTTTATACGAACAGGACAATAATATGGCAACTGGATTGAACATTAAAAGAAACTCCCGGATTTTTCACATAGCAAATGAGTGTTATATCATCTATCTCGGTGTTAAGACCGATGAAGAAAAACCCTTTCTCCGTGTCGGAAATATGGAAAATATTGATAATAAAATACTCGATGTCATCTCCAATACAGTCATATCTTCACGATTTACAGGGAATCCTCTCTATGAATTGAATCTTGAGAAAACCCGGGAGATCAATTATATCGGAGATACTTCTGTTATTAACAGGATGAAAACCTATCTCGATAGTTTTCATCTTCCCTCTGAAGGTGCTGTGGATTATCATAAGATTAAAGATAGGGAAAAGAGAGATATTATTTATTTCTATAACAATGGGAATATAAAGCTCAATTATAAAGAGGAATCTATTTTTGATCTCTACAAGCGTTCAGAAACGGATCTTCATTTTGTCAAACAATGTGACGAAATTAAAAAAAGCTTCTCCCGGAATCCCCTGCGTTATACGAAACACGATTTTCGTGAAAGTGGAATTCTTCTTTCTGGAAAGAGCCTGATTGTCTTTCATAATAGTCAGTTCTTTTCCGCTTACTTAAATAGAGACTATTTTTCAAAACTGGCAGCATCAGGTGTCGATCCCGATCAGATCACCGTTCACTATTCTCAAATCAAGGGTGGTACAGAAGATGAAGATGCTTCATTTGCCCTGATTGAAATGCTCAAGCGCAGCAGTTACAGGGACTCGCTTTTTACAGTCCATGCCAAGTACCCCGATTACGCCCGCAAAATAGGGGCTTTATTTCCCGGTGCTCAGATCAGTAAATCAGGACCTGAATGGTGTGATGTTTTCAGTGGATTGAAGATGAGAGATCATGGAGCCGGATTGGAGATCAGTTGCAGTGGTATACCGATGAATCTGGCTATCGGCGACGAGCCGGCTTTTCCGGAGGTTCTGGCTCTTAATCATCATACCAGGACTCTCTCAATTAAAGGGGAGCATCAAACCCATGAAATAAGCATTCCCGATGGAATCCTTTGTAATATTAAAGACAAACCCTCTGACATGAGTGATCTGACTGAAGTTTACATATCACGATTTGTACCTTTGATTAAAGGTTTTTCTTCAGAGGATGATTTTAAGGTTTCTGTAGCCATTCAGAAATTATTGAAAATGCTCGCTTCTGTGGCTGACGGTAAAGCAAAATCGGGGCTGATTATGAGAAGCTCTGTTTTTAACTTTTCCGATCTGTTAAAAAACCTTCATTTGAAAAATGACTCAATTGTAACTTTTTTTCTGCAAAATGCTCTGACCATTCTGGATCTGGCCTTAAGTCGATCAGATATGGAAGGTAAGATTGTTAAGAATATAACATCAATTAAAAGTGATATTCAAAGTATACTGACCAAATCGGAAAAAGCTGATTCTCTATTGCCCGTGGCCGCAGATATTTATATAAGGGAATTCCCCATGCTCTTATTCCGATCTGTTAAAAGTACGGCAAAAAAAGCTGATTATCTTCTGGCGGCACAGTTGGCTGACGATATTCAGGGCGAACACGATCTTTCTCCCCAGTATTATAAAGATGAAAAGATGCGCTTGTTAAAACTAATCGATATGCTGAATTCTGCAACAGACCTCGAGGTTGATAAGCTCCTGGAGAGAGAAAAACCGGCAGAACCTTACAGAGCCAGGAAAACGGAAATATTGGACAGCCGTGGTAAAAGAACAGAAAGTGTCCTAGGTGAATCAGAAAAATATGGAACCAGCCGAAAGGGCCTTAACGCGATCAGACGGAAGGACAATGGTCGATGGCCATTGTGGCTGTTGCTTCTACTCATTCCTTTCCTTCTCCTTTTATTGTGGGGCGGGTATAGAGGTATTAATTATCTGGCGAATCGCGATAAAACTGATCCTGTTGCTGTGCGGGGAGACATGGAGACAGGAGAAGGCAGACAGGAAGACGGTTCTGCAGAAGATAGTGTTGCGGATGAAGCAGCTGGGGATAGAACCACTTCGGATAGTACTGCCGCAGATAGTACTGCCGCAGATGGCACTGCCGCAGATGGCACTACCGCAGATGGTATTACCGAAAGTGAAAAAAATTCAGAAATAACGGAAACAGAATTAAAGCTTAAGGAAACTGACGCCGAAACAGATAATAGAGAGAATCAGCCTGAAGAAATTATCATGGAAACCGATAGCCGGCCCTCTACAGTGGAAGAGGTCAAAGCCTATCTTTCTGTTGGTGATTTCTATATTTCAGAGATTGATGTTCATCTTACTTCCAATGAGATTGCTGTGGAAAATAATTACAGAGATCTCGATTATGAAGTATATGATGGTGCCGATCCCGATTGGATATATCCGGGTAATAAAATAGTGTTGCCCGATGGAAATATCCACTATGTTAAAAAAGGTGATACTATCTGGTATATGGCAGCCAGGTATATCAGAACTACGCTGGATAGGGATATTCCTATTTATGAGATGAATCGCGTAGATGCTGAGAACGGTAATGCAAAGGCAATATCGGTACTTGAAGAATTAATGGAAAGCACTCCCTGTGAAACTTTTCGTGAAAAAATACATGAAGTTTTAAAAAATTAAGGTTTTTTTAAGAAAAGTGTTGTATTTTGAACTTTAAAGTGGCAATTGGAAGAGCAATAAATTAAAATTCTTTTTAGTGCTTTAAAATTGTATATATAAAAAATTTATATCGAGGAGAGTCACATGGCAGGAGATCTTCCTAGAAGTCCCAATGTATTTCATCCAACTAAACCTTCGGCAGTAGGTTCCAGAAACAGTCTTGCTCAGGAAGGACGTGAGCAAAATGAAGAATTTGATCGGTTAATAACTGAGGAAAGTGAAAAAGTTCTCAAGGAAGTAACCACAAGACTGCCACCTGAAGTTCTGAAAGAACTTGATGTGATGGGTGGTCTTAAACAAAAAGTTTATAACTACTATAACCAGAATTACCAGAACATGTTCAACCGTTATATCGTTACGACTGAAGATGAAATGGTTAAAAAAATCAGAAACTTTGTTGATAAAGAAGAAACAAAGGCTTTAGCCAGGTATACGCCTAAAGAAATTTCTGAACTTTTAGATCAGGTCGGTGGGGCAGATAAATTTAATACAGGTGAAATTGAGAAATCAATGATCAATATGTATGGTCACCTTCAGGGCCATATGCAGAGAGGTATGAATGACCTTGAAAATGAAACTAACTCACTTCTGAGACAGAAGACCGATGTTGGTGCGTTTATTCGTGGAGAGAATGCATACTCAATTGTTAAGTGTGCCTTTAAAGACAATCCGATTAAACCCAAAACTATATCCGATGTTAAACTTTCTGTTAATATTCTTGACTCTGAACTGATTTCACCGATTTTCCAGTATCAGGCTTCTGTCGAGTATATTATTAAAGATCAGATTTCCAAGACAATCATAGATATGATTGATAAAGAAGTTGAGGTTTTCCAGGATCAGCTTGTTGATGAAGGAAAAGAGGAGCTGGCTGATTCTGAAATAATGTTTGAGAGAATCAAAAGAGTTCCTGACTTTACAGATGATGACAAGGAAAATGCTGATTCCAGAAGATATACATTCATGGCAAAAGAGCTGGTTGATAAGATTGAAGGTCTTAGGGCAGAAATCCCTAAAGATGAATTTGATTCCCAGAACATTCGAGAAAATATTAAGAAAATTGTCGATATTGAGAATATTAGAAACAGGGGTTTTAATACGGCTGTCAATAATATTACCGCTATCCTCGATACGAGCAAAATGGGTTATCAGTATATTGAAAACCTGAAGAATGGTCGTGAACTTATTATCAGAGAATATGAAGATACAAATGAACTAATGCTTCCCGATGAGCGCTATGCTATAAAGCTGAAATATTATGATCACAGCCAGCTTGTAAAAATCAGAGCGGCCTATGATCTGCAGATGGATGAATTCAGAAAAGAAATCATTCATATCTGGGATGTGGCGGAAGTCGTTTACCAGGGTACAAAGCGATTTGGAAGAATCGATGACTTCGATGATCTTGCACTGAAAACCAAAGGTAAATTGTCGAAACTGGTTGGAAACAGAGGCATACACAATCTTCAGGGTGATACTCTTTATGAAGATGAAGTCAAACTCTGGAACGAGATTCTTCAATTAAAAGCAGAGGATACAGAAGTTGAAAAACTCAATCAGACTTATCTTCATGAAAAAGATCTTCTGAAAAAAATGTTAAGAAGAGTTCGGGCTAAAGTAAAAACTACTTTCGGTTATGAAAATCCTAAAACAAGAGTTGTTATGGATCAGAGAATTGATTTTCTGGAAAATGAATTTGAATCTTTTGATTACCAGATTAATCCTTATCACATCCAGCCGGGTATAATCCTTGATGTAGACATTACCAGTATCAAGAGAAAGAAATTTACTCTTAACAGAATGGCTAATGTTCTCAATGAATTCCTCAATGGTGTGTCAAAAGGATTCCAGGATGCTGCATTTGCTTCATTTAAACGAAGACGGTCAACAGTTCGTGAAGATATTAATCAGAGCTTTGCTTCTGATGTTTCCGCCAGCGAGCAGTCCCAGAGCAGTTATTCCATGGATCAGTTGAAAGCTAAAGGTGCACAGTCCGATGAGGCCAAAGGCAAAGCAGACGTTACACCTAAAAGGCGTAGTAAAAAAATAAATATGGACGAATTAAGCGAGCTTTAATGTATGAAAGAAGTAGACAGTGCCAATAAACTGAATCTACTTTCAAGCAGGGCGGGATTTAATCTCGCTCTGCGTCACTTTAAAAGGGTTCTGGCTTTTTCTTCAGAAGTCGACGACGGTGAAAATCTGGCCGATCTTTTAAATGAGGCGCTTGATGAAAGTGAAATTCAGGAAAACCAGATTAGACCTATCATAAACTCATTACTGATTCAGAAATTCAACTACAAATATAAATCACACAACCTTGTTGAGTCGGTTATCTTTTCAGAAAAAATCATCAATACTGTAAATCAGTGGACTGCAATAGAACTTGTTGTATTGTATTATAATCCATCGTCAGAAATCTCAGTCATAAATCCCAAAAACCGATCAAACATTGACACTGAACAGCGTCTGGTTAAGGATGAGCTGATAGTCTGTTATTCAGGAGCTGCAGAAGAAGGTGTTTCTGATACAACTCTGAGATCAGCAGCAGATGACTTTTTAAAACTCATATATGGTGAGGATGTTGCCGTCCGGGATGATTACAAAAGCTGCCGGGGAAGCTTTTCAAAAAAAACAGCTGCTCCTGAAAAAGTTGTCCTTAATAAACCTGTAGATCCTCAACCTTCAGGGAAAAGAAGGGTTACCACAAAATATGGTGTTCAGGTGACAAATGAAGTTTTTCACAATGGGAATGTTGAAGCTTGGAAGAAAATAATCGATAGTTATACAACTGCTTATCCCGGGACTGAAATACTTGTGTGGTACGAGGATGAAAAGATAAATGATATTAATGCTCTATTTAAGTGGGGTAAAGTAAAACACGGGTGTCCTATTATGTTCAGTGTTGCCGGTGATGAAATAAAGGATGTTTCCAAGCTAAAAAAATACCTTTTTGAAGGAGCCAGTTCCCGGTTCGAGGCTTTTTTAAAGGGTGCTGTAGGAAGTGTTCTGGATCTATTTTAATAAAGGGTTTTACATATGAATGAGATTTATTCCTTTAGTAGCGAAGAATATACAGCAGATTCTAAAATGATTGAAACAATGGGTATCCGAGGAAAGAGGATTATGGAGCTGGCCAAACTGGGTGTTCCTACTCTTCCAGGATTTATCCTTAATAATGATTTTCTGGAAACAGAAGAAGAATCTCCTAAAGAGCATTTTACTAATTTTAAAGCAGCCATTACTAAAATCGGAAATATTCTGGATAAGAAATTTGGTGATCCACAAAATCCTCTACTGGTAAAAATGGTCGTCAGCCCCATGTTGAATATGGTGTATACAGTATTCAGCGTACATAATATCGGTCTTTGCGATTCCACGATAGATGGTTTTTCCGCCTTTGTCGGTGAGAGTTTTGCCTATCATGAATATCGAAATGTTATTTTACGAATTATAGAACTGGATTTGAAAAGCACAGAAGAAAAAGACCGGAAAAAAACCCTAACAAGTTTACTGACAAAAGTTAAAAAAGTCAAAAGTGTCGCCAAAATAAAAGAAGTGATGGAAAATGTAAAAGAATTTTATCCTTTGGAAATTTTTACTGATGCCTGGAAACAGAGTGCCTTTGTTGAAAATCTATATAAGCGATTTTTTATCGGAAATGAAGCTCTTAATGATTCTGCTCTTCTTGTACAGGCTATGACTTTTGGGAACTATGGAAAAGAGAGTTATTTCGGCAGTTATTACACGAGAAATATTGTGACAGGAAAAGGGGAGCTCTCAGGTGAATACTTTGAAAATTCCTTTGATTCCAAAGGGAAGAATGGTAAAAAGATCACCTTAATTAAAGCCCCCTATTTAGATGGCCTCAAACAGATAGCTTCTGAATTGGAGAGAAGTTATAAAGAGATCAGAAAGATAACTTTTACAATAGAAGACGGTAGATTATGGGTCATTGACCAGTTTGAATCATCAGATAAATCAACTCAAGCAGAGATGAAAACACTTCTGGATCTACATAAAGATGAAGTAATTGATGATAATTATCTCATTCACGCTCTTAAACCGGGGAGGTTTGCTGAAATTCTTCATCCCGTACTGGATAAAGAGGCTGCCAAAGATGTTCCTTTTGTTCAGGGAGGCATTGCCGGTGCCATGGGCGCGGCTGTGGGTAAAATTTATTTCTCAACAGATAGACTTCTCAAAGAGTATAAAATTGCACAGCAGAAAAATCTTGATCTTGATTTTATACTGATCATGTCTTCAACTTATGCAGAAGATGTTAAAGCGATTGAAGTCGCAAGAGGGGTAGTGACTCAGGAAGGTGGTTATGCATCACATGCTCCTGTTGTAGCGAGAAGCCTTGGAAAAATCGCTATGGTTTATCCGGAAATGGAATTCAAGAAAGATCATATTGTTATTGATGGAAAGAAATTAAAAGAGGGTGATATCATAGCTCTCGATGTGCCATCATATGATAAACCCAAAATCTATTTCAGTAAATTACCACTGATTGAACCTAAGATAAAAGACTGTGGTATTTTAGAATTCCTGGAGATAATTCAGAGGCATATTGGCGATTTTGATATCCATGCCAATGCAGATCAGCCCAAGGATGCTGAACTGGCAAAACTTTTTAAAGCTGATGGTATTGGATTGTGTAGAACAGAACATATGTTTTTTGAAGAGAAGAGAATCGCCATTTTCAGAACCCTGATAATAGCTGATTCAAAAGAGGAAAGAATAAAAGCATTAAATAAACTGAAGCCGATGCAGGTCGGTGATTTCTACAATTTATTTAAGATAATGGAAAGTCATCCAGTCACTATCAGGCTTCTCGATGCTCCACTACACGAGTTTCTGCCTCATACCAGACAGAGTATGATTGACTTTATTGAGTTTGCCCTAAAACAGAACCCCAAGCTCACGGAAGTAGAAATACGCGAAAGATGTGATATGCTAGGCGAACAGAATCCTATGCTTGGACACAGAGGTGTCAGAGTGGCTATTACTTATCCGGAAATTTACAACATGCAGGTTTCCGCTATTTTTGAAGCAGCCTATAAGCTGCAGAAAGAGGGGATAGATATAGTTCCGGAAATTATGATCCCTATTATTATGGATGCCAATGAAGTCCGGGCTATTCGTTTCGGAAAAAAAATCGAAGGAACTGAAATTATCGGAATCACTGAAATAGAGAAGCAGGTTCGCGATAAAATGGGTGGCCGTGCTCTTGAATACAAAGTCGGTGTAATGATCGAACTGCCTGCGGCTGTGCTCAATGCCGACAAAATTGCTAAATATGCTGACTTTTTCAGCTTTGGAACAAATGATCTTACGCAGACAACGAATGGTTTATCCAGAGATGATTTTAACTCCTTCTTTACAAATTATAGTGAATTTGACCTTCTGGAAAAGAATCCGTTCCAGGTGCTGGGCAAACAGGTTAAAGAGATGATTTCTATAGCTGCGGAAAGAGGTCATTTGACCAGACCGGATATATCCATGGGAATCTGCGGAGAGCATGGGGCAGAACCATCAAATCTGCCGTTTATCAGATCCTGCGGATTAAACTATGCATCCTGTTCTCCCTATGGTATTCCCATAGCAAAACTTGCTCTAGCTCAAATGAATGTTGAACCGGCAAAAGGACAACGCCGGGCCTTCTGATCTGTAGTGGAGGGTCGCGATCCTCCACTACATCAACCCTCCACTACGACCTTAATCATATAACTCAATTAAACCCATATCATTTAAATCTGTCATTTCAAGGAATGATAAGAGTAATCCTTTTTTTATTTCACTCTCCCTTACGCATAATGCCTGGGGATAATCGATCAATACTGTATTGAGTTCTGCTTCTGCCAGTTTGATGTTTTCTGTCAATCTGCCTCGTTTATAGGGTTCCATAAACTCTTTGAACATAACTTCTTTCAATACACTGTCAACCAGTTTCGAGCCACATACATAATGACGGAAAGCTTTCATTTCGTAAGAACTGTTTTCTTCTGCTCTTATGCTCTTTATATGAATACTTTTATAAAAATAGCGTATAAAATTAACTATAATTTCCAATTGGTCTAATTCCTGTTTGCTTAAGTGTAATTCGGCTATGGGTTGTAAAAGAGCGAAACTTTTTTTTATTCTCCTGATGGATGACCTGTAACGGGTTCTACGGGTTCCTTCCTGTCTTAAAGCGATGTTTTCCAGACCATACTGGTAGTAGAGGCATATGCCTTCATGAAGGTATTTCATGGCCTGTGCTGTTCCTTCTTCAAAAGAGATATTTCCAACAGAATAATCTCTTTGTTTTTTCTCTTCTTCTATGGTGGGGACATCGATTTCTATTTGTGGTTGTGATAGGAATTCATAGGCGGAATTATAGGCATCATTGATATAGAGCATTTGGCGGTTTGACCATTCCTGTTTATCCTGATTCAGGTCGGGATGATACTTTTTCACGAGCTTTCGGAAAATTGAGGTGAGATCCTTTAGAGATGATTCTTCAGTGAGCCCAAGGACTCTTAATGATTTCTTATGTTCCATAAAAATAACTGAAAATTATTCTATAATGTTAAATATTAAGAAACAAGCTATTTTTCTCTCCAAAATTGACATCCCGTGAATAGTATATTAAAATTCAACTTAATTCATATGGAGGGCAATAATGGCAACTATAAAAGATTTATTCAGTGCCTATAAAGACAGTGAGCTGCCAATGGAAGGTGGGTATATTATTACATCTTTTTTTGATCAGAAATCCAGTTATACCAGATATGAGGTTATCGCTTATAATAATGTAAAAGATATCTATATTACAGATGAGGGAATTGTCTTTAAAGCAGATGGCAGGAAAATCTATGTACTGGTCGAACCTGTCAGTTTTACTATGAAACAGACTGATCCCTGTTATAGAGATGATGCTCATAAAATCCCCTATAGGTTTAAAGAGTTGACAGAGTATCGCACAAAACGTCAGGATCGGCTTTATATTGCTAAGGAACCGGTTGAAACCTATACAGCTTTTACAGTTTTAAATGAAACCGGATTAAATAATTCATATGTCTGTTATCCCACAGATGATGTTTCTTCACTTATGAATAAATTTTTTCAACAGGCACTTTATCAAAATTCGAATGTACCCCGATCTGATGCAAAGAAAGTTAGCGAAATTATTGTGGAAGTATTTAAGAAACTCGAACTTCCGGCTAAATTTTCATAGAGAAAAAACAGGAGGACCGGAGAGAAGGTGAAACGGAAGAATTTCTATAATATTTCTTCCTTTCTCCTTTTCTCCCGTCCTCCATCAATTTTAGAAAGAAAATCCGCTACCGCTACCAGGACTGGACAGCATTTTTATGGTCCCCTGAAGTTCTGCTATCATATCTCTCTGTTTTTTCACCAGATCAAGAAGTTTTTCCACATCGTAATCATCATTGGAAAATCCCTTACTTTTTAATAGTTCGAAATCATTTTCTGCTTCTACTTCAGTTATATCAAAAGAGCTTTCAAATTCACTCTTATCATAGGGCATTTCGGGGAAGTTCTCCGAAAGAGCGATTTTTTGTGCAATTCTAAAAATCTGTGAGGCAGAAACAGAATCATTATTTTCAACCAGATGAGGAATCCTTTCTCTCAGTGATTTTTTTACATCACTATCAAAAAATATTAATCCAAGGCATTCCAGTTCTATATTGAGATTTTTTTCAATCAAACCTCTCAGTGCGATTACCATATTGATATCATCTGGTTCTTCAGCCATATTTATTATAATCCCGGGGGTCAGAATTGATAGATAATTTTTAGCTTTTTCCGCTGCTTCTTTATTAAATTCAGCTATTCCCGACAAAAGAGATTCAACATTCTGAGGATCTCCTGGAACATTGTCTTTTATTGTATTTTTTAGATATTTCATAATATCTTTTTCATTGGAGAATAAGCGCTGAAGAAATCTGTATACAGTATTTCTGGCAAACATATATGTATTGAGAATAGATGTTGTTTCCGGAGTAATGACCATGAAGCCCGAATTGGATATAAGAAAAAAATCGATAACATTGTGATTACATCCTGCTCCAAGGTCGATGATAATGTAATCGGCATCGAGGTTTAGAATAGCTTTCATAATCTTTTTTTTCTGAGCAAATGTAATATTTGCCAGATCAAAACGCATAACATCCCCGGGAATAAACTGAAGATTTGCATAGGGTGTATCTACTATCAGATCACTTAGAATTGTTGTCTTATTGTTGAGAAACATGCCTATACCCGGATTGGAATTTTTCATTCCAAGCCATGTATGGATATTAGATCCTCCCAGATCAAGATCTATTAAAAGAACTCTTTTCCCGACTGTAGCAAGAGAGAGGGCTATACTGGTGCTAAGGAAGGATTTTCCGACACCACCTTTTCCTCCGGCTACGGGAATTATTTTACGTTCAACATTTTCATTAATTACCATGATTTTATAGTTCCATAAATATGAGGAAAATGCAAATAATATATTCTACAGGGTCAGGATAGTCTTTTCTCCGGGAAATAATCTTTCCCTGTCACATGCTTTGCGTAGACAATCTGTATATAATTCGCTTATCATTATAGTCATATGCATTCAAATGAGTCAAAAAATACTATTCTTGCTTTGCAGAAAGAGATCGAGGAGTATTATCTCCCCAAACAGCTGATCGATGCCATCTCCGACATTGGTGCTATTCCCAAAAAATCTGAAGAACGGATTGTGGGAATAGGTTTTCTCGATATCTCCGATTATTCATACTTGGCAAAATTTCTGAGCGCTCAGGAGAATCAGACCATCCTAAACGGATTATACTCGGCTTTTAACTGGGTTCTGAAAAGGCATGGGGGCTACCTGAACAAAATTGAAGGTGACAGTCTGATGTTTCATTATGGTGGTCCCATCGATCCCAAGACCAAATCGCTCAGTGAGGATAGCGAGAAACGCTATGTAGCCAGAGAGTTGTTTTACACCTGTATTGAAATGCAGAGAGTCTGTACTCTTTTTAATCATGCGAAAGAAAATTTTCTTCTCAATAACTTCGATGAAAGTACCAGAACTGATATTGAGATGGCTTATAAACTGATTAAGAGTATGAGAGACAATGATGATCTATCTTCGACTTTTAATGCCTTATTCCAGATCCGTATACGTATTGGAACCAATGTGGGCAATGTCATGATCGGGAATTTCGGTCCTGAAGGAGCCAAACAATGGGATGTTATCGGACATCCAGTCATTGAGGCTAAAAGGATGGAATCCTCTGCTCCAGTCGGTGGATTAAGAATAACCAAAGGGATGTACGAAATCCTCAAAGAGGAAGGTGTCACCAGAATCTATCTTGAGCGTTTTCGTCGTGAGGCGGGAGCTCTCTTTGGTTCTTATCGGAATATAACAGAAGAGGAGCTCTTTAAAGAGAGCAAGGTATACCTAAAAGACAAAAAAAATGCCACTTTCGATACATACAGCGTTCAGGTTAATCCGGGCTTACCCGAAGATATTTACAGCCAGATGTCTCTGCTACTTCAAAAAGGCGAAGCCGGAGCTGATCGTATAATTGATATGTTTACCTATTACAGGGGTAACCGATTTATCGTGAATAAAGCTGAGAAGTTATTTAAATCTCTTAATATACATATTCGAAAGAGTAATTTAATCCGACTCATTGTTCCGGAGAAATTCAAGGCATTTCTTATGAATATTGGTGGTAATGAAGACATTGCAGAAGCTAAAGTTGAAAAGAATTATTCTCTATACAAGATCTTTGAAATGCTCGGTAACCTTCAGGATAAAATCAAATTGAATGAACTGGCTAATGAAGAGCTGTTTGTCTATAAAAATTATGAAGAGTACATTGAAAAAGAGAGGGAGTGGATTATGACTCATTTTAATGATAAAATAGGTGTAATAAAACAGACAACCTATTTTTATGATGTCATATTCCCTCTCATCTTCAAGAATATAAAATCCAGTATCCTCGAATATCAGCAGCGTATGGATGATGTCGAAGAGATGGAAGAATTGTGATTAAACCGATCGTCCTAAGATAGATGCTCTTTTTTCCGCAACTTTCATTAGGGACTCAAGACCGATAATTTTCCTTTCATTTAATCCGTGCGATATGGATCCTATTTCATCATAAGCTTTGATTGCAACCAGGATCTTATTGTCTTCAATCTGTTTTACCACAGCCTCAACAGTGACCATCATACCGATCAGAGTAGGCTCTTCATGATTTATCTGTAGCATTGATCCGATACTAACCACTCCATCCTGCAGATTCTGGTCTATAACCTGAGTTGCCGCATGGAGCATCATTGTAGAAAGACTTCCCGTAGAAAAAAGATCTCTGAGATTTCCGTCACCATAGTTGATAGGACTATCTTTTGAAGTCAGTTTGTACTGACGAAGATATTTATCTCCTACTTTAATATTATGAAATTGTGCCATAAAATCCTCCTTTGGCTGCATAAGCGAGCAGTAAACTCATTTACGACCAGCTTGTACTTAAATTTTAAGCACAGTTTTATAATTTAATCCACTAAATAAAAAAATATGAAGCTTGAAACCTTTAAAAAAAACAGTATCTTTAAGGTATGAAATACCGCGTAAAAAGAAAACTACTGATTTTATTCTCTTTATTTACTCTGTTGAAACTCTTCTCACAGGAAGTTGTTGTCATTAATAAAACCGGATTTGATATCTATAATGTCTATATAAGCCCATCGGGTTTAGAGCAATGGAGCGAAGACCTTCAGCCCTTTGATGTTATTTTAAAAGATCGGTATAAGATTATCGATGTAAGTGCCTATGATGAGACGTATTTTGATTTTCGTTTTATTGATATAGACGGAGATGAGTATATTAAAAAGAATGTTGATTTAAAACTTCACCGCAAGGTTGTTGTCTCTCTTGATGATCTAGCCTATGTCATGGATCGGATAAAAGAGGATTTTTCTGATGAATGGTTTGTTTCTATCCGGAATAATACGGGAGTTTCAATTGTAGAATTATATATATCCCCCCATAATTCCAACAGCTGGGGAACAAACCTGATGGAAAATGATTATATGGAGAACAAGTCTACAGAGCAGATATCTATGGGCGGCGGAGTGGAATCCATTGATTATGATATTCGCATGGATAGCAGTGAAGGCGCTGTATTTATTAAGGAGAATATTCCGCTTAACAATAATGTTACAGTCGTTATTACATCATCGGATCGAGAGTAATACAAAAAATCCAGTAGCGACAAAGCATGCTTTGTCGCTACTGGATTTTTTGTAACTTTTGTGTGATCTCTCTCTTTACACTATATGAGGATATATGGATTTTTTACCTGTAAATAAAAGAGATATGAAGAACCGCGGATGGGATCAATGTGATTTCATTCTCATTTCAGGGGACGCCTATGTCGATCACCCATCATGGGGTGGAGCCGTAATTTCAAGAGTACTGGAAGATGCCGGTTTCAGAGTCGGGTTTATAGCTCAGCCGGATTGGAAGAATGTTGAAGCTTTTAAAATTCTTGGTGAACCCCGGTTGGCTTTTCTTGTTACCGCTGGAAATATCGATTCCATGGTCAATCACTATAGTGTCAATAAAAAATTCCGCAAGACCGATTTATATTCTCCCGGAGGAAAAGCCGGCTCCTGTCCCGATAGAGCCTCAATTGTCTATACCAGCCAGGCCAAGGCTGCCTACAAAGGAAAGCCGGTGATTCTCGGCGGGATTGAAGCTTCATTGAGGCGATTGTCTCATTATGATTATTGGACTAATAAGGTTCGCCGGTCAATTCTATTCGACTCGAAAGCCGATATGCTCATTTATGGAATGGGAGAAAGACAGATTCGAAATATTGCCGGATTATTAAACAAAGGTGTCCCTCTCAGTAATTTGACTAATATCCGGGGGACTGTTTTCCGGACGTCCTCTCTTGATAAAATTAAAGAGTACACAGAGCTTCCTTCTTATGAGGAAATTTGTGAGGACAGAAAATCTTATGCTGCGAGTTTTGCTGTTCAGTATAGGAATACAGATCCCTTTTACAGTAAGATCCTGGTGGAAAAAGCGGGGAATCAGTGGGCTGTTCAAAATCCTCCCGAATTCCCTCTATCGACGGAAGAATTTGACCGTGTCTATGAATTGCCCTATAGGAAAACAGCTCATCCTTCCTACGAAAAGATGGGGGGAATCCCTGCTCTGAAAGAGATTCAGTTTTCACTTATCCATAATAGAGGATGTTTTGGCGGCTGCAGCTTTTGTGCTCTGACTTTTCATCAGGGGAGAATTGTATCGGCCAGAAGTAATGAGTCAGTTATCAGAGAGGCGAAAAAGTTAACAGAGATAAAAGGGTTTAAGGGTAATATTCATGATGTGGGTGGTCCCACGGCTGATTTTACTGGTCCCTCATGTAAAAGACAGGAGACTGCAGGTTCCTGTCCCGATAAACAGTGTCTTTTTCCTCATCCCTGTAAAAACCTGAGGACAGATCACAGTTCTTATCTGGAGCTGCTTCGGGGATTGAGGAAAGTTGAAGGCATTAAGAAGGTGTTCATCCGTTCTGGAGTCCGTTTTGATTATATGCTGGCGGAAAATGACGATACTTTTTTCCGTGAAATCTGCAAATTCCATATTAGCGGTCAGTTAAAGATAGCTCCTGAACATGTCTCATCAAAAGTATTGAGACTTATGGGTAAGCCGGATCATAAGGTTTTTGAACGGTTTATTTCAAAATACAAAAAAATAAATCAAGAACTGGGGAAAGATCAGTTTTTCGTCCCATATTTTATTTCTTCCCATCCCGGAGCGGGATTAAAAGAAGCCATTGAGCTGGCAGAGTATTTAAAAGAGCTTCATTTTATACCCGAGCAGGTTCAGGATTTTTACCCCACACCGGGCACTCTTTCTACAGCTATGTATCATACGGGGATTCATCCTCTTACGGGAGAAAAAGTTTTTGTGGCTAAAAATCCGGAGGAGAAACAGATGCAGAGAGCTCTGCTTCAGTTTTCCAAAAGGGAAAATATGATACTGGTCCGTAAGGCTCTGAATAAAGCCGGGAGGACTGATCTTATTGGAAAAGGACCGAAATGTCTGATTCCTAATTGAGTTTTCATGAGAGAACTCTTTACCTTTTATATAAGAAATATTACTTTATCTTTTTAGATAATTGTTACAGCCATAGTTTTGTCGAAAATAAATACCGGCAAAGCACCCTGAGGAGTTATTTTTGTTTGCATTTGGTGGATTAATAGGCGGCTTTATTGGATTTTTACTCGGATCAATGGTTGGGGGACCTCTTGTAGGAATCATTGGAGCTGTTATAGGCAGTTCTCTCGGTAGAGGACTTAACGTTACTCAGGCACGAGGTGGTTTTGGATCTCAAGCTGGCACAACAGGTTCGGATAACCTGTTTTTTATCTCTCTCTTCTCCATGTTGGGGAAAATGGCAAAAGCAGATGGTCAAGTCTCTGATTCTGAAATGAATACGGTCAGACAATTTATGCTGAGGGATCTCAATCTTGACCCGCAGCTTCAGTCTCAGGCTATGATTATATTTAATAACGCCCTCAATTCCAGCGAGAGTTTTGAGCAGTATGCCCAACAGTTTTATATTCGTTTCAGAAATAGACCTCAGTTTATAGAACTGATGCTTGATGCCCTTATCCGTGTGGCTTATGCCGACAATCAACTCCATCCGGCGGAGCAGCATCTTCTCGAATCAGCCGTCCGTATATTCAGGGTTCCCTCCTATACTTTTGAAAGTATAAAAAACCGTTATAGTGCCGGAAACCGTTACAGGAGTAGCTCATCTTCAGGTTCTAGCGGGAACTCAGGGAGTTCATACAGCTCATACGGCAGCAGTGCCTCCCATCTCAATTATGCGGTTCTGGGATGTACAAGCAGCAGTAGTGACTCAGAAGTGAAGAAAGCCTACAGGAAAAAAGTATCTGAATTCCATCCCGATAAGATTGCAGCTAAGGGACTTCCTGAAGAATTCAGCAAATTTGCCAATGATAAGTTCAGGGAGATACAGGAAGCTTATGAAGAGATAAAAATAGTTCGGAAATTCTAAATCATGGTACATCGTTTTAAAAATAGTCTTATTAAAGTGCTGAAAGACTGGAAAAGTTATCTGACGGTGCTGACTGGTGCGATTATTTTATCTCTGGGAGTTAATCTTTTTCTTGTCCCCAACAGAATTGCCGCTGGTGGTCTAACGGGAATGGCAACTGTTATTTATCATTTATCGGGAATGCCTGTCGGTACTCTTATGCTCCTTCTGAACATTCCCCTTTTTCTTCTGGGTATAAAAATCCTGGGGAGGAATTTCGGAGTCAAGACCCTTTTTGCCACGGTGACTCTTTCGCTGGCTATTGACCTGTTGGCTCCCTTTCTTGGTTCACTGACCGATGACCTTCTGCTAGCCTCTATTTTCGGAGGTCTCCTGGTAGGATTGGGTCTCGGGTTGGTTCTTAAACAGGATGCCAGTACGGGGGGGACGGATCTGGGAGCAAAAATAATCCATAAGGTCATTCCCTATATCTCTGTAGGGCAACTGCTTCTCGTGATTGATGCTCTGGTGGTATTAAGTGCAGCGATTGTTTTCAGGAACTATGAACTGGGATTGTATGCGGCCATTACCCTGTTTATTACTTCTAGAGTGATAGATACAGTCATCGTCGGTGTAAATTATACCAAAGCGGTGCATATCATCTCGGATAATCCCGGTGAGATCTCAAAAAAACTTGTTTATGAGATGAATCACGGAATGACAAGTCTGAAGGGGAAGGGCATGTATACGGGAAAGGAAAAAAATATTCTGCTTTGCATTATCAGAAGAAGAGATCTTCCCCATTTGAAATCAGTGGTCAGTCAAATAGACAAGAATGCCTTTATTTTTGTGACAGATGTCAGAGAAGTTCTGGGCGAAGGATTTTCAAGTCATGTCTAAAGTCTTATGGAAACCGGGAACCATGGTGTATCCCGTCCCTGCCGTTATGGTTAGTTGTGGTAATCAAACCGATGGATACAATATTATAACCATTGCCTGGACCGGGACCATCTGTACCGATCCGGCAATGGCTTATATATCAGTCAGACCCGATCGATATTCCTATGATATTATTAAAAAAAATGGTGATTTTGTTATCAATTTAACGACTAAAGATCTCGCGAGAGCTACTGATTGGTGCGGTGTCAAATCGGGTAGAGATTACGACAAATTTAAAGAGATGAATCTTACTCCTATAGCGGCTACAAAAGTACGTTCTCCTCTAATCGAAGAATGTCCTCTTAATATAGAATGCAAAGTGACGGAGATTAAAGAGCTTGGAAGTCATCACATGTTTCTGGCGGAAGTTGTTGCGGTCAATGCTTCAAAAGAATATCTCGATGAAACAACTCAAAGTTTTAATATGGAGAAGGCTGGACTAATTTCCTATATCCATGGAAAATATTATGGTACTTCCTCACCGGTAGGCAAATTCGGATATTCTATCCAGAAAAAGAAAAAAGAAAGATGGAAAAAAAAGATGAGAGACGAGACTCGCAGCCTCGAACAGGACAAAGGCCATAAAACCTTTCATAGGAAGAGTGATAAGAAGAAAGGGAATTTCAGAAAATAAGATGAGTAAAATAAACAAAAAAACAGACAAAGTCTTCTCAGAAAAAATTCCCAGCATACGTCCTTTTGAGTTTAATGATAAAGTGGCGCATGTTTTTGATGATATGGCAGAGAGAAGCATCCCCTTTTACAAAGAAGTTCAGAAAATGGTTACCGGATTAACTCTAACCTATTTTCAGGAGGGCAGTACAATTTATGATCTGGGAAGTTCCACAGCTACTACCATCAGTCTTATCAGCCAGGGCTTGAAAGATCACAATATTGAGGATTATACCATTGTGGGAATCGATTCCTCTTCAGCCATGTGCCGGGAGGCCGATACTAAACTGAAATCGATTGATGGGGATATGAAGAAGATCTATATTAAAGAAGGCGACCTCTTTGATTGTCCTATTGAAAATGCTTCCGTTGTTATTATGAACTACACTCTGCAGTTTATTGATCCTCTAAAACGGGAGAAACTGATTCAGCATATTTACAAAGGTCTACGTCACAATGGGATTCTTCTGGTCAGTGATAAGATGCTGCAGTCCAATACCGATACGAGTCGTATTTTTATAGAAAACTATTATGAAATGAAGCGGACTAACGGCTACAGTGATCTGGAGATCAGCCAGAAGAGGGAAGCCCTGGAGAATGTGCTGATTCCCTACAGTGTGAAAGAGGAAGTGGCTCTGTTTAGAAATTGTGGTTTTGAAGCGGTTGATATGTTTTTTACATGGTACAATTTCTCATCATTTATCTGTATGAAAAAAAATGACCAGGTGGGTGATTACTAAATGGTTAAGTATTCTGAAATTTATTGGAGGGACAACTTTTATGAGAAATGGAAAGATCAGCTGCCCTCATATGATCTGATACAACAGGCGAGAGAGGACATAGCTCCCAAACTTGACAGGGCAACTGTGGAACCATTCTATAAAACCCTTGTTCAGCTTCCTCAGTTTCAGAGTAAATTGAGGGATTATCGAGGTGATTCTGTCATTATCGGTGACAGAGAGGAACTGACTGATGAACAGTTTAAGCTGGTCTATCAGTGTCTTGAGGAATTTATCCCCTGGAGAAAAGGTCCTTTTGAGATTTTTGGAACTCATATTGATGCTGAGTGGCGCAGTAATCTTAAATGGGATAGGGTGAGATCTGTTCTTCCCGATTTAAAGTACAAAAAAATATGTGATGTGGGCTGTAACAATTCCTACTATATGTACCGTATGCTGGAGCATCAGCCGGAATTCGTTCTGGGAATTGATCCCATGATGAAATACTATTTTAATTATCTTCTCCTACAGCGTTTTGCTGCTGAACCCAATATCCACTTCGATATGCTTGGAGTGGAACACATGAACCTCTTTGAAGATTTTTTTGATGTTGTTTTCTTCATGGGAATCATTTATCACAGAAGAAATCCCATACAGACTCTGATGGATATAAATACATCGATGAAGAGAGGGGGAACCCTTATATTGGAAGTGAGCGGAATCGACGGAGACGAGGCTTACTGTCTTTTTCCAGAAGATCGTTATATGAAAGCCCGTGGTTACTGGTTTCTTCCGACCTGGAAAGCCATGGAGAATATGCTGAAGAAGACCAATTTCAGCGAAATCGAAATTTTTGATAAATTCCCACTGGATTTTCATGAGCAGAGAAAAACCGACTGGTCACGCTGGGAATCTCTCGAAGATTTCCTGGACCCCGATGATCCGACAAAGACTGTTGAAGGATATCCGGCACCTCACAGGATATATATTAAGGCCGTTAAGAAATAAGGTAAGGGACGGTCGCGACCGTCCCTTACCTTATAAAATTGGCGATTTTTTCCACAGCGTTTATACTTTTATATGTGGAGGGTTTGTCGCTATGATATTGGAATTATCTCTTCTTGCTACACTTCTCGGCAGCTTGATTGCCCTGTTTTATTCACTTATACGCAGCAGATGGATATATAAGCAGCCTGTACATGATGAAAAACTGAAAAAAATAGGGAATGCTATTGCCAGTGGTGCTATGGCATTTCTTTCGAGGGAATATAAAGTTCTTGTTCCTTTTGTGATGGTAGCCGGGATTTTTCTGGCTATTGGGAATGAAGGTGCTCTCCGGTATCAGTCTCTGGCCTTTGTGTTGGGGGCGTCTTTTTCAGCCCTGGCCGGTTTTATCGGTATGAAAGTGGCAACAGCTTCTAACAGTCGTACAACAGAAGCCGCAAGAACGGGAATAACTGAAGCCCTGAAAATTGCTTTTTCCGGTGGGAGTATTATGGGGATGACCGTTGTCGGACTGGCTCTCATCGGTATTTTCACCATTCTTGCTATTTCCCTCTTTCTCATTGATGGATCTATTCATAATCTTCGGGAGACCATTCTTCCTGTATTGTCGGGTTTTAGCCTCGGGGCTTCTTCTATGGCTCTCTTCGCCCGTGTCGGTGGGGGAATCTTTACGAAAGCCGCCGATGTCGGTGCCGATCTTGTGGGCAAAGTCGAAGCCGGAATCCCTGAAGATGATCATAGAAACCCTGCCACAATAGCCGATAATGTCGGGGATAATGTCGGGGATGTTGCCGGAATGGGAGCTGACCTGTTTGAATCTTATGTCGGTTCTCTCGTGGGAGCTATGATTCTGGGAGCTGCCGTTAAAGCGGAATCTTCTCTCCAGTTGAAACTTGTTTCTTTCCCTCTACTGATTGCGGCGGCAGGTGTACTGGCCTCTCTTCTCGGGATTAAACTAGTCCGGGTGAAAAAGGGACAATCTCCCCAGAAAGCCCTGAATAGGGGAACATTTGGAGCTGCGGCCATCGCATCACTCTTCATTTTTCTCATGAGTTCATTCTTTTTTGCCCATGAGGTATTTCCTGCTGACATGAGTTCAAACAGAATTTTCTTTTCGGCCCTGCTTGGGATGATTGCCGGTGTTGCCATCGGTCTTATTACTGAATATTTCACCGGGGTTGATACAAAACCTGTCAATGCTATTGTAAAAGCCTGTGAGACAGGCCCGGCTACAACATTGATTACAGGTCTGGGAATGGGGATGTTATCGGCTCTGCCCCCTGTTTTGATCATTGTAACAGCTATTTTGGCAGGAGATGCTCTGGCAGGATTATACGGTATAGCGATTGCTGCATTGGGGATGCTTATGACTTTGGGTGTCCAGCTGGCTGTCGATGCCTATGGGCCCATTGCCGACAATGCCGGTGGACTGGCGGAAATGGCCGAGTTTCCCCGCAGTGTCAGAGAGATTACCGATGAACTCGACGCTGTGGGTAATACGACCGCTGCAATCGGGAAAGGCTTTGCTATTGGGTCAGCGGCCCTGACTTCAATCATTCTCTTTACAGCTTTCCGCGAACAATTGGGCATTAGAATAATTGATCTGATGGATGTGAAAACACTCTCTGGCGTATTTATCGGAGCTGTTATTCCCTATCTTTTTTCCTCTATGGCTATGAATGCCATTGGAGATGCTGCTTTTACCATGATTGAGGAAGTCAGGCGGCAGTTTCATGAAAGGCCGGGAATCCTCAATGAAACAGAGGAGCCGGATTACAAAAAATGTATTGATATCAGCACTGCCGCCGCCCTGAAAAAAATGATATTACCTGGACTGACTGCGGTTCTCTCTCCTGTTCTTATAGGATTTACAGGGGGTGTGTTTATGCTCTCCGGTCTTCTTATCGGAGTGACTGTTTCCGGTGTGGTTCTGGCCATATTTATGTCCAATGCCGGAGGGGCCTGGGATAATGCAAAGAAGATGATCGAAAATGGTGCTGCCGGAGGTAAAGGGTCGGCATCCCATAAGGCTTCTGTTGTCGGGGATACAGTAGGGGACCCTTTCAAGGACACGGCGGGTCCATCATTAAATATTTTGATTAAACTAATGGCTGTTGTTTCATTGGTTCTAGCACCAATGCTGAAAACATTTTGGAGGTTGTAAATGGAATATGAAAATCATCTGTATAAAATACTCTATCCCAATAACGCATTAGTGGCCTCTCAATTGACTCCCGGGTTATTTGCCAATCATTACACTACAGGTTCCGATAAATACTATAATGGAAAAGTTATTTTTGCCGAACTGGACCCTTCATTTCGGAATCCCTTTCTCCCTATTGATGATGCACTCATTCATGTTCATCCTCATCGGGACGGAAGACCGAAAGCGACAAAATTTATTGCCAATTACAGAGTCCTGGAGCATATTGATTTTAATGCCATAGACAAATTGTATCTTTGTACTGCCCAGGGCTACCTGCTGCCTTTGCAATCAAAGGAATACGATAGTCTGGAAGAAAAAGGGCATATCAGAATCTATGCGGAAATATCCCCCATGAGGATGCTGATCCTATCGGATCTGGATTTTGCTCATTTTGGTAAGTTTATAACTGATCCTGCTGATTTTAAAAGTGCCCCTGCTCAGTTCTATACTCAGATGAATGTTGATGTAGGTGATTTTCTAAAATTTCTTCATAAAAATCCATTCACAAATTCACCAATAACCAGTATTCATCCATCGTGCCTGAGAGATGCTTTTCATGATCTGAAAAAGTATAAGGATAAGCATAATAAAGGACTCTGCCTGAACAGCACATTGTCTACTATCTCCTATAAACTGATTAGGAGAGGTTATATGTTCGCTTCTCAGAAACAGATGAAGTTTTTCCAAATGCCCGATCTGGATTACATTGAACATAACCACTACAAGTTTTTCCGCAATATGTAATCCCGCATAAATCCCGGGATTACAAAGGCTCCGA
>JAEINM010000004.1 GCA_016342385.1 Spirochaetaceae bacterium
TATGTTCATTGTAGATGATTTTATTGGGAAAAAAAGTATTAAAACCATTCACTCCTCCAAAGTATAATTCTCCGTTGGAATCTCGATAAACGGCCTTACGACGAAATTGATTTCCCTGTAATCCGTCTCTGACATCAAAATTTCTAAAAGAGTTGTCCTGGGGATTAAACCTAGAAATACCATTATTAGTACCAATCCACAAAAATCCCAATTCATCGGAAACAATGCTGACAACCATATCGCCAGCTAAACCGGAATCACAGTTGTATACTGTGAATGTCTGTAATTCTTTATTAAACAGATTCAGGCCGCGGTTAGTGCCAATCCAGAGGATTCCCTCTGGATCTTCATAGATCACATGAATATTTGAATCACTCAAGCTATAGGGATCATTGGTATCAGGTATAAAATTGGTGAATAGCTCCTTTTCCGGATCAAATACACTCAGCCCCCCTTCTGTTCCAATCCAGATTAATCCCGAAGAGTCTATATGAGCAACAGTCACCCATTCTGAGATGAGGCTATTTTTATCTGTATTATCAGGACGAAAATGAGTGAAAAGTTTGTTTTCCGGATTATATCGATCCAGACCGCCTCCATACAAACCAAACCAGACAACTCCATGAGAATCAATATCAATGTCCCATACAGCACCATGATTCAGCGTATTGGGGTCTTCCGAATCATATACAAAATGATTAAAGTGATTCTTTTCCGGTTCAAATAAATCAGCCCCCAGACTTGTCCCGATCCATAAATGACCTTCATTTGTTTTGGCAATATCGAGGACTGTATTATTGTACAGAGAAAAGGGATCATTAGTATCGTGCAGATAATGGATAAACTCATTTTTTTCAGAGTCAAATAAGTTTAATCCACCACCACGTGTTCCAATCCAGAGAAATCCTTCAGTATCGCTGCAGAAGGCTTGAACAGAATTGGCACTGAGACTATTGGTATTTCCGGGATAATGCTTATAATGGGTAAATCGCGAATACTTGTTATTATAAAAATCAATCCCATTAAATGTTGTGAACCAGATTGTTCCGGCTCTATCTTCATATATATCCCAGACAGTATCATCTGCCAGACTGTCGGGATCATCCTGATCATTAAAATATTGTATAAAATTATCTTCATCAGGTTTATACAAATTTGCACCATTTCCATCTGTTCCAATCCATATATTTCCAGCATTGTCCTGAAAAATAGAAGTTACTGAAGGTCCACTAAGGCTGCCTGGATCTTTTGCATCATGGATATAATGTTTAAATAATTTGGTATCCGGATCAAACCTGTCAAGTCCCGATTCTGTACCCAGCCATAAACGCCCCTGATTGTCTTTCATCATAATCCAGATAAAATCATTACCCAGACTATTTTCATCAGATTTGTCGTACTTAAAATGAGTAAAAGTACCAGTACGGGTATTAAATTCATTCAGCCCTCCTCCATAGGTGCCTAACCATAACAGGCCATCGCCTCCTTCAACTATGGAAGTTACACTATTATGGCTCAGACCGGCTTCTCCATTCATTTCCTTGCGGAAATGTATAAAATCTCCTCTTCCCTTGTCGTACAGATCAAGACCATTATCGGTTCCAACCCAAAGGTCATCATTTTTGTCAACGAGATTACTCCAGACGAGATTACTGGAAAGACTGAGATCATCATCAGGATCATGAGAATAATTGATGAAAATATCCTTTTCAGGATTATAACAGGACAGTCCACCACCCCATGAGATGACCCACAAGGTATCATTTTTATCCCTATTGAAACGCCATGTATAATTATTGGAAATAGTCTCCGGGTCCATAGGATCATTGGAATAATTGACAAACTCGTTTCCGTCATATCTGCTCAATCCACCGCTGGTTGTCCCTATCCATAAAAATCCCCTGGAATCTTCGGTAACACAGGCGGTATTATTGCTTATTAAGCCGTCTTCAACAGTCAGATGAGAAAATCGGATATCCCCGATATCCTGTCCACGGACTTCAAGCCCTATTATTACAAACAGACAGGTTAAAAATAAATATCCCCTCATCAATTTCTCTGACCTCATCAAGCTAATGGATTAAAATATGAAACTCTTGTATAAAGTATATTCTAATATTGATTTTTTTCACTTTATTATGAAATTGATAAGATGTAAGACATATCAAAAAATAAAAGCTTCCGGGAAATATCCTATCAGATAAATCCCGGAGACTGATTTAATCAAAAGGTAGGTTCTAATATCTCTTTCTCGACAATAGCAGCCTCATCATTATTAGATTTCTTAAACTGTGGCTTAAACTCCACATGTTCCCCGACTATTTTTATCTTAGTCCGGCCCTTTCCCTCCTCATCCTGCCATCGATCCTGTTTCAGCCGGCCCACGACACGGACTCCTCTCCCCTTCTCCAGGTTATTCATACAGTTTTCCGCCAGTTTGGACCAGACTTCCACATCAAAATAGGATACTTCATCGACCTTTGATCCCTCCTGTTTATAATAGCGGTTTGTAGCTATGGAAAACCGGCAGAACTGTGATCCTTTAAGTGTTTCTCCAGATTCAGGATCTCTAACCAGATTTCCCTCTAATAGTATTGAGTTCAGTGCATTCATATTCTTCTCCTAACATAGTGTTTATATCTATATACAGGGAAGATAACTGTGGTGCTTCAGAATGATGACAATTTATGATCTTCTTATTCGGCAAAAATATTTATTGTTGAATCAGGAATCTGATACATATTGCGAAAGTTTTACTAAAGAGCCTGAAAAATTAGATATAAATTTTAATTTAGGGCTGTTTGTGAGCAATAAATAATCTTATTATTATAGTGATGAAGAAATTTAAACTCATATTTTCCATCAAACTCATTCTCATATTAATCGTGGTCATATTAAGTACAGTACCACTTATATTAATGCGGACTGTTGTGAACAGAACAGTAGAAGACAATATTCTTAAAAATACGACAATTCTCACTCAGGGAATCCTGAATCAGTCACAGAAATATATGAATCTACAGCTTAAAGAACTGGAAGAGGATATCAGCAATATTCTTCTGGATAAGATTTTACTCGAGATTATAAATAAGGAAGGTCTTTCAGAAAACAGCCGATTAAGAATACAGCATTTTAAAGACAAATCCAGAATCAGCAGTCTGGCAATAATCAATCTGGATAGAAATGAGGACTCTCTTCTCCTTTCGACAGGCTCCAACAGATTCAGGTATCTCGATGATGAATCAAAAGACAGATTTTTAAGTTCTCAGCAGGCAGAAATATTGAGAGAAAATCATTCAAAAGTTTTATGGCTGGGATCTGCTCCAAAGGGGATTAATGATGCTATTCCATCGCTCTGGACTTACCGTTTTTTCAAAACGAATTCTTCTTCTTTTATCATTGCCGGATCTCTGGATAAAGATGAAATTGTCAGATTCCTGGCTGAAATAGGATTGTCCTCCAGGTCTGATGCTCTCTTATTGAGTTCTGATAACAGTATTTACCCTCCCGGACATGAGTTCTTCTCCTATTCCTTTGCTTCAGAAGCCCTGAGCCGCAGTATTGATGAACGTTATAACATCATCTACGATACCAGGGAAACAGCAGAGGGCACAGAGCAGCTAATGATTCAGGTCTATTCCGACCCAGTGTACTTTTACAATCTAATAATTATAACTCCTCAAATATCACTGTTGAGGGGATACAAAACTATTGATAGGACCACATCTCTTACACTGCTGATTCTGGCCATAAGCTCGATAACCTTCGGCTTACTCTTTATATATATAATTAACAAAAGGATTAAAACATACATCTCCGCTGTTAATGATATAACAAACGGCATATATAAAATTAAACTCCGACATTCGGGGTTCTTAATTAAAGAAGATATGACAATCACTAATGCTCTTCAGACGATGGCCGGAGAAATTGAGAAGAACAGGAATGCTCTTAAATATACCAACGAGAACCTTGAATTCAATATTAAGGAAAGAACGGAGGAACTCGACAAATCTCTCAATGAATTACATATGACAAGGCAAAGCCTAATTCACTCTGAAAAAATGGCCAGTATGGGGCGCCAGGGAGCAAAACTGGCTCACGAGATGAATAATCCACTCAGTGTCGCAATAACAGCTTCGTCTCATCTTACGTCAACAGTCAAAGATATTAATAAAAAATTCAATGAGGGGAAATTGGCAAAATCCGATTTTATCACTCTGACGAAAACAGCAGAGGAAGTGTCTGTTATCATTCAGAGAAATCTCCAACACGCCTCAAAATTGACGAACAGATTCAAGAGTTTTGCTTCAGATCAATCGAGGGAAGAAAAGAGGACAATTAAAATAGAGCATTATATACGAGAAATAATTAACAGTTATTCTTACAAACTGAAAGAACCCGATTATATTATTGAATTACACTGTGATGAAAATCTGGAGATTTTTACAGATTCATCGATTATCTATCAGACTATTACAAATTTAATTAACAATACTATTCTTCATGGATTTGAAGGAAGAAATCGTGGAAAAATAACTATTGATGTTAAGAAATCAGATGATCATTTGTGGATTATATATAAAGATGACGGAAAGGGGATCAGTGAAGACATAATATCACAACTGTACAAACCTTTTTTTACTACAAAGGCCGATGACGGAGGGACTGGATTGGGACTGAACATAATAAAAGATCTAATAGAAACAGAATTGGATGGTTCTATCGAATGCTATAGTACTCCGGGAGAAGGGGCCCAATTCTCTATTTCCTTCCCTCTTCGCAGGGAGGACCAATGATAAAGAAATCTGTTCTTTTACTGTTCCTTGTAATTTTTACATCTTGCAAACCCGGTTCATCAGAGAAGGAACCTGTTATGTTCCTGCACTATTTCACAGGGAATCTCTCCCAGGGAATTAATGAATTATCCAAAGAAGTCAATAAAAAGGCAAAAAATATCAATATCATTGCGACTCCTCTGGAACATGAAGAGTTTAAAACAGATTTAAGATTACAACTTGATGGACAGAATGCTCCTGATCTTTTCTCCTATTGGGCGGGAGCGAGAACTCAATATCTGGTTGATAATGACAAAGTGGCACCTATCAGCCCATTATTTGATAATCAGATTGACCCTACTTATTTTGATGAATCGGTACTCAATGCCTGTTCCTATAACGGGGAGATATTTCTTTTGCCTTTAACGCGCCATTTTATTGGTTTCTTCTATAACAAAGAGATTTTCAGACAATACCACATTGAGATCCCGGAAAACTGGGAAGAATTGGTATCTGCGGCTCAGCTTTTACAAGAATCGGGAGTCATTCCTTTTACTTTGGGATCAAAGAACAGATGGCCGGCTCAGTTCTGGTTTGATTACATTTTATTAAGAACCGCCGGTTTTGATTACAGGCTGGATTTAATGAAAAAACATGCCAGATACACAGACCTGGAAGTTTTAAAAACAATGGATTTCTGGAAGGAACTTATAGAAAAACAGTATTTTAATGTAGGAAATAGAAATCTCACATGGGATAGTGCTATAGATCTGCTGATAGAGGGACAGGCCGCCATGTCACTCATGGGTACATGGGCTATTCCATACCTTGAACAGAAAGGATTTAATCAGAAGAATGATTATGGTTTTTTTCAATTCCCTGAAATTAACAGTGAGATAGAAAATGTTGCTTTGGGTCCTATAGATGGTATATTATTATCAAAAAAATCGACTCATGTGGAAAATTCCTATAAAATACTTTCAATTCTCGCCCAGTCGGATATCCAGAAAGCCTTTAATATACAATCGGGAGCTATTGCTCCCCACATTGGAATAAGAGACTCCGCTTACTCATCCATACAGCAGGAAATAAAAGGAATTATTGAAAAAATCCCCTATTGGGCCTTCAATTATGACCTGGCGACGGAGCCCTTTGTCTCTGAAGCCGGATTAGACTTTTTTGTTGAATTTCTGGAAAATCCCGAGAACTATGAATTTGAATTGCAGAATCTTCAGGAAAAGATCAACCAGCAATGATTAATACAGGATATCATCCACATTAAGGGGAATTTTATAATCAGCTTCAACTCTGTACCCCTCTCTATCGAGAATATTATTCGATCCTCGGCCATTATAATCCTCTGGAGAGTTATAAGTCTGAGGAACATCTTCCCGTACTAGTGTTTCACGATCTCTTGTCAGAAGATCAGAATAGTCGGAGGATTTTGCAAAACAAACCATAGCCTGTGATGTTTTATCGACATCGGCACTGCTCCTGGCAAGTTTGTAATAGGAAACTCCCAGGTTCTTATAGGTTCGGCTATACATTTCTATCAATGCCTGGTGCTGGGGTTTCTCATCAACCTGAAGGAATCCTATGTTTTTCTCTTCCTCTTCAAGTTGATTAATAACTCTTGTAAAAGCACTCTGTGCACCATAATAGTTTTCCCTTTTTAACATGGTATTCCCGAGGGCAAATAGCACATTCCGGTTACCCGGCAATCCCTGTCCGGCATTATAAAATTCAAGTAATGCCCTTTCATAGTTTCCGATAATATAGGAAGAATATCCTCTATGATATTCTATTTCCGGAGTCAGATAGCGGTTATTCTCCCCTTTGTCATACATATTGAGAGCAGCCATATAATCCATATTCTGATAATATAGCTCTCCCAGATCAGCATATAGTTTTCCTCCCGTAGAAGAGGCTCCAATAAGATTTCTGATGATGCTGTTTTCATAAAGAGCAATACCCTGACGATATTCATTTTCCGCATCGAGTAAATCATTTTGTCTAAATTTCAATTCCCCTCTTCTTCTATGGGTATCCAATTTCATAAATATCTTGTCTTTTTTTAAAGGAGTCTGACGATCGAGATAAAAAAGGACTTTCCTTAATGCCAGCTCTTCCATATTATCATTTTCGTTAGTTCTGAAATATCTCGCGAGCTGATAATGGACATCGGGAATCTCATCAAATACCTTCTCTGCCCGGAGTAATATTGTCAGGGCTTCGGCAGATTCCTCTTTATCCAGCAGATATCCTCCCAATTCTGAAAAGACTTTAACAAAATAGGCCGGGTCTGATGGCTTTTCCTGATTTTTGAGAAATGTCTCTTTTAACCTCATAATATTTTCATCATCTTTCTGCTTCAGAAAATATCGGAGCATTCGAAGGAGAATCTCAATCCTTCCTCCCCGGTCATCAAGTATGGTCGCATAGACAAATCTGGCATCTTCCAGTTTAGAAGGATCTTCATCGGACCATTCAAAATAATTGTCTCCAAAAGCCAGCATGGCATTAAAATCATTGACCTTGACGCCAAGAACCTTTCTTAAAATTTCCTCGGCATGTTTATAATTAGCAGTATCATATGTTTCCATATGAGCATAGTCCATCATTCCACGGATATCATTAGGAAGGAAAGTCAGAAGTTCGTCATATTTCCTGGCAGCTTCAATAAACTGTCTTCGGTCTCGATAAGCTTCGGCATATTTATAAAACCAGTTTTTATCATGCCAGCCCTCGATAAAAAAGGGACCCCAATTCCAGCCGTTCCAAGCCATCTCAAAGAGATCGTTAGCACTCTTGTATTGATCTGAATAAATATGCTCATAACCTTCTGAGTAAAGAATTCTAGATTTAATAGGGCGGTAGAGGAATAAAAGGGACAATATACCGACAATCCAGGCACAGGTTACTCCCAGCAAAACCCATCGAAGAATGGGCCAGGTATGGTGAGAAAAAATATAAAGAAATCCGCTTTTGCTTTTTTCAAGGGCCATTCCGCTTTTTTTCATATAACCGGAAGGAAGCTTAATTTTTTTATTTATTGCTTTTAGAAGAAAATCAGCAATCCCTTTGGGAGATTCGCCCTTAATGAGAAGCATGATCAGCTCTTCATATTTATTCCCCTTTAATTTCTGATCACTAATTATTTCTTCTACTGCCAATTTTAGGTTGCGAGGTAAGAGGGATAGTGTTTTTTTAAGATTTAGAAACTCTTCTTCTGTAATTTCAAATCCGCTGTCCGCAGGTTCCTCTTCTTTCATCTCGTCTATAGCGTCGAGTTCCTCTCCGAAAGAATAGTCTTCAGCTTCAGTCACATCACCAAAGTCCCCAGGGGATAAATCAAAACTATCGAGATCATCTCCACCAAGATCAAAATCCATGTCCTCTTCAAGCTCACCGATCTCCTCAAGATCAGCTTCGATTTCACTATCTGTGTCAAAATCAGACCCTAATGAGATTTCTGATTCATCAACAAGATTAAAATCATCATCAAAAGCAGTTTCAGGAATCTCCTCCGGAGCCTCCACATCCATATCATCGAGAGGAAGCATTTCTACAGCTTCATCGAGATCCTCAGCTGGCGTCTCCTCGGCAGAGGGAATATCAAGGGTAAAATCATCAAATGAAAGCTCCTCTTCTTCCTGTTCCATGGCGACAAAATCGGGAATGGCCTCTTCCGATCCATCCTCAAAAAGATCTCCCATTGTTTCCGGGAGTTCATCCCCGGTTTTTTCAACCTCATCTATATCTCCAGAGGCCTGCCCTTCCAGTTCATCCAGTTCATCCAGTTCATCCAATTCATCCAATTCATCTTCCGGAACCTCATAGGCATCAAGATCCTCTATGGGAAGTTCTTCAAGGGGAATTTCATCAGAGGGGATATCTTTAAAGGATGGCTGCTCATCGGAGAACTCATCAGAAGGAAACTCTTCAATCGAGGAATCCTCATCAAGCTGATCCGCAGAAGGGAACTCTTCTACAGAGGAACTGTCCTGCGTGATTTCATCAGAGGGCAGATCTTCGGGAAAATCATCATCAAGGGTAAAATCACTTAAGTCACCAAAAGGATTATCATCATCATCAAAATCAAATCCTCCAAGGTCGGGAACAAGCTCATCCTGCTCATCATCAGAAACAGCTTCATTTAAACGCGCATCGAGATTGAATTCTTCTTCAAAATTCACTTCTGTGCTATCTGTATCACTAAAGGATGTTTCAGGAGGGACAAGAGGGACATCTTCAATAGATCCTCCCTCCCTGGCGATTATCGCTGGTTCTTTCCCCAATGAGTTGACTAGTAGTTTAAAATCTTCTATTGCACTGATGTCAGGCATTTTATTCTGTATATTCCTTATTTAAGTGACATTATATACGTTATTATAAAGATCGGCATTATTTCTGTTCATTTTATCATAAAGTAT
Organism: Spirochaetaceae bacterium; assembly: GCA_016342385.1. Classification (GTDB taxonomy): domain Bacteria; phylum Spirochaetota; class Spirochaetia; order DSM-2461; family DSM-2461; genus Spirochaeta_F. Next base: position 9,212 of record JAEINM010000004.1, read on the forward strand.
GATGAAAAAAATCCGACATAAAAAATAAGCAATATGAAAAAAATACTCTTTATATCTATTATACTGTTTTTTACTTCTCTATCTTCTGTTCAGGCAATTGAGAATTTACCTCTTCACTTAAAAATTATGTCGACCCACAACACGGTGGAACCGCAGATTTGGAAAAATACCATATTCTTAACAGCCAGACCAAGGGGGAACCCCCGGTTTGTCGGTGTCGCTTTCGATTTTGAATCATATGGGATTATTCACCCATTTGAAATAAATGAGAGTGGTATTTTTATTTATACGGCTCAGGCTCCTGAAATGAGAGAAATACACTACCGCTTAATAATAGACGGTTTATGGATGGCAGATCCTCTGGGTGTTCACAATGAACGGGATAAATACGGAATAATGGTATCAAAACTGGAGGCTGGTGAACCTGAATATGTCAAAGTGAAGGGTCCTGAATCCGATAATTCGGGAAATACGACTTTCTCGATTAGAAGCAGGCCGGATTCAACCGTCTCCATAGTAGGTACATTTAACGGCTGGGATCCCTATATGACTCCACTAAAAGAAAGTTTTTCCGGTGTCTATTCAACGAATCTGAGATTGAAAAAAGGCACCTATTTCTACTATTTTATTATAGACGGGAGAAAAGCGATGGATCCGATGAACTTTTCCAGAGCGATGAACAGAGAAGGTGAAGAAGTCTGCCAGATTGTGATTCCCTGAAAACAGGAGAGACGAACAGCCTTTCCCCCTTACTGTTTATACCATATATTCTGCGGATCCCGATTGTAATACAGAGACAGCATTAGCCGCACATTTTTCCTTCAGCAGTGCAATTGAATCTTCACTGTAATAGGCTCTGTGATCGGTAATGACAATATTCTCCAGTTGAGCAAGATGGGAACTCCCTCTGGGAGGTTCATACTCCAGAACGTCTATGGCGGCTCCTCGAATGAGACCTTTCTTCAAAGCAGTTTCCAGATGACCTTCATTAATAAGAGCACCTCTCGATGTATTGATAAGAACAGCATCATTTTTCATCAGGTCAAAAGATTCGCTGTCTATAAAGTATTTTGTATCCTCATTTAAGGGGAGATGAAGAGAGATATAATCAGACTCCTTCAAAAGAGTTTCCAGAGAAACAGCAAAAACGGAATCATCGATTTGATCACCGGGTTTCAGCCCCCTGCTGTATATAAGAACGCGGGAAAATCCGAATCCTTCAGCCATTGCTTTTAAGGCCCGACCGGTACGGCCATAGCCGATAATCCCAAGCACAGAACCATGAATCCTCTTCATTTTCGGGGTGGGAACATCTCGCCATCGTCCCTCTCTCACAGCTTTTGCTCTCTGAGCTATATTTCTTTCGAATGACAAAAGAAGGGCAAAGGCATGTTCTGCCACTTCATGAATGCAGTAATCGGGAACTATGGCTACTTTTATTCCCGCTTTAGCGGCGGCAGCAGTGTCGACATTGTCATAACCCGCACCATAGCGGGAGATGACTTTACATTTTTTCATATGTCCAATCACTTCAGAAGTCATTTCAGCCATGTCGACTAGTACAGCATCTGCCTCTTCAACTGCTTTAATCAGTTCTTCACCTTTTAATTCTCTATATATCTCAACATCTGCATCTATTGATTCCAGAATCTTTTTTTCTCTATCACAATTTCCATTTAAATTATCTGTAATGACTATTTTATATTTTTTCATAAGGGGATTATACTTGATTAGTTTGACTTAATAAACCGGAAGCCTTTAAAGCTTCATTTGTTTTTAACAAAAAGAGCTTGTTGCAAAAGCAATTTTTTTAACTTCTGCAACAATCTCCTTATTGAAAATAGATACTTTCTAAAAGATCTCTTTCCATCTATGACAGGCTACAGAATGATCTCCATCGACATTTTCCATAAGCGGCAGATCTTTTTTACAGATATCGACCGCATAGCTACATCGCGGGTGAAATCGACAGCCATTGGGAGGATCGATTGGATTAGGCACATCACCTTCAAGGATAATCCTCTCTTTTTCCGTTTCCGGATCGGGAACAGGTATCGCAGAGAGCAGTGCTTTTGTATATGGATGTTTTGCATTTTCAAAAACAGCTTTTGTTTTTCCAATTTCAACAATTTTTCCCAGATACATTACGGCAATCCTGTCACTTATAAATTTAACAACCAGCAAATGATGAGTGACAAATATATAGGTCAGATTAAACTGTTTTTGCAAATCTTTTAAAAGGTTCAGAATCTGAGACTGTACAGACACATCAAGAGCCGAAGTCGGTTCATCCATAAGGATAAGGTCAGGATGAGTTGTCAAAGCTCTCGCAACGGCGATTCTCTGCCTCTGTCCTCCGGAAAATTCATGAGGGTATCGGTTGTAGTGCTGTTTCGATAAACCAACGGTTTCCATTATCTGCTGAAGTCTTACCTGAATTTCTTCAGCACCCAACAACTTCTGACAGACAAGAGGTTCTGCCACTATTTTCTTTACCAGCATACGGGGATCAAGTGAGTGGCTTGGATCCTGGAAAACAATCTGCATTCTACGTCTCAATTCACTAATCGCTTTCCTGGAATACTGAGTCATATCCATTTTCGTACGCAACTTATTTATTTTCTGGAGATTATCAGGATTTTCTGCTGCTATAAGCTTCTCAAGTTCTTCTACTTCATTCTTATCCTGGTCAAAATAAATTCGCCCTTCTGTTGCTTTGTGTATGTTGAGAAGAGTTTTACCCAATGTTGTTTTACCACATCCTGACTCACCAACCAAACCCAGACATTCACCTTTATGAATCTGCAGGTCAATATCATCGACAGCTTTGACATCGGCAATGTGTTTTCGGAATATTCCGCCCTTTACCGGATAGTATTTTTTCAGGCTCCTAATATCTATTAATGTTTCTTTCATCATTTGTCTTCCTTCTGAGAATAAAGATGACATGAAGTACTGTGCTCATCATTTAACTCAAAAATTTCTGGTTTTTCATTTTTACATATTTCCATTGCATATGGACAACGAGGGTGAAATCGACAACCAGAAGGAGGAGTAACGAGGTTTGGTACGACACCGGGTATTGTTGCCAATTTTTCACCCTGCTCAACTTTAGGTACAGAGTTTAACAATCCCTTTGTATAGGGATGCTGTGGATTTTTGAATAAATCCTTAACCGTAGCGGTTTCACAAACATCCCCGGCATACATAACTGAAACTCTGTCACAAACCTCGGCGATAACACCCAGATCATGAGTGATAAATAATACTGATGAAATCTTTGTCTTTTTTAAATCTTTAATCATGTCAAGAATCTGAGCCTGAATAGTCACATCCAGATTTGAAGTCGGCTCATCGGCAATCAGAAGTTCAGGGTGACAGGCCAGAGCGATTGCGATGACAATACGCTGCTGCATTCCCCCGGATAATTCATGGGGATATCTGTCAATGATATTGGAAGGATTAGGAATTCCCAGCTCAGTCAGAAGCTGAAGAACATTCCTCCGGATAGCTTTACCGATTCCCCGCTGGTACGCATTCAGAATGGGGATTTTCCTCTGGATTTTAATAAGGAAATTATACTCCTGACATCTGTCCCTCCAGAAGTTTAATGAATGTTTCCTGGCAATTGATGCCTCATCTTCATTGTCCTCAATTTCCAGAAGCTCTTTATCAATTTCAGCGACTTTCAAATCGTATTTTTCTATACTATTAAGCTCTGACTGCAGTAATTTTACCGAGATATTTCGAAAGAAATTGGCCAGCCCATTCGAGGATTTCTCACTTTTTTCCAGCAGTCTGTCAATGGCTTCCTTAACCATCTCTTCATGACGGTGAAAAACAAAACTTTCCCCCACCTGATCTCCAATTTTAAGAACCGGATTAAGAGAAGAACTGGCTTCCTGAAAAATCATGGAAATGCTATTTCCCCGAACTGACTGCATATATGTTTCTGAGCGTTTCAGGATATCTATACCTTTCTGGTGATCCTTATCACTCATAAAAAGGTTTATCTGTCCACTTTCAATCTTTCCGGGAGACTGAACAATTCTCATCATCGAACGGACAGAAACGCTTTTCCCGCATCCCGACTCACCGACAAGACCATAAGTCTCTCCAGGTTTCATTGAGAGAGAAACACCATTCAACGCTCTAACAGTACCCTCATAAGTATAAAAATTGGTATATAATTCTTTTGTTTCTATTAATTTGTCCACTATTTTCTCCGCATTTTTGGATCAAAAACATCCCGTACCGCATCGCCGAGTAAATTCCAGCCCAGCACAAAGAGACTGATAACAAATCCGGGAATAAATACGAGAAACCAGTACGCCAGTCTGTTACCGGGAGGTCCGACAATGTAATTTCTACAAGTTGAAACAATTTGGCCCCAGTCCGCATAACCGACACCGGACCCCAGCCCCAGGAATGATAGAGCAGCTGCGGTGAGGATTGCGGTCCCAACACTCATGGAAGCAACGATTAACACAGAATAGATACTATTGGGTAATATATGGGAAAAAATAACTCTTAAGTGAGATGCACCAGAAGCTCTCGCAGCCTGAATGTAATCTTTATCACGTAAAACCAGAATTTCAGAACGGATTATTCTGGCGTATTGCCGCCAGCCAAGGACAACCATAACAATGATAATCGATTGAAGTCCCCGTCCCAAGGCAACAACAAGTGCCATGGCGACAACAAGAAAGGGCAAGGCATAAAACAAGTCGACGATTCTCATTATAATTTCGTCAACTATTCCTCCAAAATACCCGGCGATTGTACCGAGAGCCAGACCGATAATCAGGTTAAAAAATACAATAGAAAATCCGATTTTAAAGGCGTTTCTTGTTCCCCAGACCATACCGTAAAAAATATCATACTGCTCCGGCATCGTTCCGAAGGGATTTTCTACCGATGGAGGCTGAGGTTCCTGAGCCCAGCCTTTATGGGGAATCTGATAGGGATTATCAGTCTTATAGGGAGGTGCAATTATCGGTGCAAAAACGGCGATTAATGCAAAAGATATTATGATAGTCAATCCAATAATACTCAAAGGATTTTTTAAAAATCTTTTTAGTGAAAATAAGAACTCCTGTAGTTTAGGATGCTGTTTGCTCTTCATCTCAATAGCTTCAGGAGCCTTGTCTATCTGTTCATTACTCATTATTACTCTCCTCCCCTAAGCCAATCGAATACGAGGATCAATATAGGCATATATAATATCCACAACCAGGTTTATCAAAACATATACACCGGATAAGAATAGAACATTAAACATGATTGCCGGAATATCGAGTCTCAATGAAGCCTGAGCCATCCAGCGTCCTATTCCCGGACGGGAAAAGATTGTTTCTGTTATGACCATTCCGGCCATCAATCCGGCCATCATCAGACCGGAGATGGTTACAACAGGAATCAGGGCATTTCTTCTGGCATGTTTTGCTATTATGACTTTTTTACTGGCTCCCTTAGCAAGAGCGGTTCGTATATAATCCTGCCCCAGAGATTCAAGCATACTCGAACGCATTAATCTCATAATGAGAGCACTACTCAAGATAACGAGATTTATTGTCGGCAGAACAAGATGCCAGAAAGCATCTGCAGCAACATCCCATCGGTTATTTAAAATTCCATCTATAACTAAAAGTCCCGTAAAACTCTTAAATCCTTCGCTAAAAAAAACATCGCGATATTCATTGGATAATATACCCGGCTCAAAAAGGCCGAAGTAACCATAAAATATCATTAATAAAATAAGGCCCAGCCAGAATGTCGGTAATGAATATCCGACAATTGAAAAAATTCTGGCAAAATGGTCAATCGGTTTATCTTTATTAACCGCCGCAGCAGAGCCCAGTAAGATTCCAACAAGTATAATCAGAGGTCCCGATAAAAGGACCAGCTCTAATGTGACGGGAAAATACTGCTTGAAACCATCAACAACAGGTGCCTGTGCGGTTACAGAGAATCCGAAATCACCTTTGAATACAGATTTCACCCATCGGGCGTACTGAACAGGTGCAGGATCATTTAAACCATATTTCTCAATCAATGCTTCAAATTGTTCGGCATTAACCCGTTCATCCTGTAAATAAATGGCGACCCGCTGCCCTGGAGGCAGCATCATCATAATTGAAAAGACAACTATGGTTACACCAAATAAAATAACAACCATCAACAATAGTCGTCTTATTAAATAATTTAATAAACCCAAAGAAATCCTCCTTTAAGGATTCAATTTTTATACATAATTTTATACATAATTTTATAATCGTTTTAAGCTTTAGGTCAAATTTCTATCTAACCAGAAAGAAACAATTCCACCATTACGGAACTATTTTCAAGAATAAAGGCCATCATGAAATGATGGCCTTTATTAAAAGGATTACTAAATCCTATTTCTACTTACTCATGTATCTGAGAAGATTGTAAAAATCGTCATTAACCGGCTGATAGTAGTAACCGCCGTCAAAATTAATCCAGGTTCTGTAATACTGTCTGTATATAGACTGAACGTTTACAATTCCGACCGCATCTTCAATATAAATTTCCTGCAGTCTGAAATATGCCTCTTCACGTTCTTTAGGATCAGTAGAATACTTAGCTTTTAAAATAAGCTCATCGGCTTCAGGGTTAGAATAACCACCTTTTGCCGGGAAATATCCCTTGGAGTACATGAATGGATCCGCATAATTATCGGGGTCCGGATAGTCAGGAGCCCAACCGATGAAGAAGAGAGGCATTCTCTTGTTTTTGTTGAGATCAAGGTATTCAGCCCAGACTACGCTTCTAACCGTAACTTTGAATTTGGGGTTGAGAGAGTTGACATTTTCAGCCAGGATTCTCAGTCCACCACCACGGATTTCATTACCTTCATTATAGGCCAGGTCCATTACAAATCCATTTTCCCACAATTTCCCATCATAGAGTTTTTTGAAATACTCTTCAGATTTCGCAAGGTCAAAAGGAAGCCTTTCCTGATTTTCATTTTTATAAGCAAGACCGAAAGGGAATGGTGTCACAGGATCCACAGCATATCCAGAGTTAACATCTCTTATAAATGTCTCTTCATCCCAGGCATAGGTGAACGCCAGACGGGCATCGAGATTGGCAAAGAAATCACCGGGGACACCATTACCATCTACGGCTCCAGATCCGATTAAAGGATTATCCACATCATTTGTATCCTGATTAAACATAATACCTGAAAGGCTTAATCTTGGAAGATCTTTTGCAGATGTAATCCCCTCTTCAGCATCCATATCAGCATAGAAGTTCGGCTCGACATAGGCGTAGTCAATATCACCCTGAAGGAACATAAGTTTTCGAGTTGACCACTCATCAAGAACTTTGTAAATACCTTTTGCCAATGCGGGTTTTTTCCCGTGGTAATCATCAAATCTCGTAATAACAAGTTCATCGCCTTTAACCCATCTATCGAGCTTATAAGGTCCTGTACCGTTGGAAACTTCATAGAGAGTTTCCTCACCGGTTGGAGGATTGTTTACACGGGCCATATCGGCACCAGTTCCATCCCAACCACCGTTTGCGGCAACGAAATCTTTATTTACTATTGCACCCCAGTATCCTGCAATGATTCCCAGAAATGGTTCAAATGGCTGATAAAGGTTAAAAACAACATAGTCGCCATCAACTTCTACAGTTGGATCTATATCATCATAGGTATATTTAAATGTTCCATCATCATTTCTGGAACCGGAATCATTTAAGAAAACCATAAAATACATCCATTGAGGACCATGATCAACATCGACAACCATGGTTCTTTCAATTGAGTATTCAACATCTTCAGGTGTCAGTACGCTGCCATCGTGGAATTTTATTCCTTTTTTAATCTTGAATCGGTAAGTCTTACCATCGGCACTGATTCCACCATTGGCCATTGTCGGTACTTCTTCTGCAAGAACAGGGACTAAATCCAGTTCTCCTCTGTTATAGGTAATCAGTTGATCATACATCTGATTAATATTAACTCCCGATGCATTATCATAGGCAACTGCCGGATCTAATGTGGAAACAGTTCCAATTGTTCCATATACAAATGTATCGGGATTTTTTACTGTAACTGCAGGTTTTTCTACTTCTGCAACTTCCGCCTTTTTTTCACCACAGGAAAAGAAAGAGAATGCTAATAATGCAGTCAGCAAAACCAAAAATGCTTTTTTCATCAATTACTCCTTTTATTTTTATCAATATATATAATCGCTTATATAATTATGCCTGTCAAATATATTTGTGAAGAAATACCGATGTTCTTACCTATAGAAATTGTTGCTCTTTGGAATTACAATTATATCTAGAATGCTCTTTCTCAATAGGATGAACTGACAACTATCATAAATGAAGCAGACTTCAAAACCTGGGAAAGTTCAAAATAAATATTGATTCGGCAACAGCTATTCAAAGTATTTATACTTGCGAATAAACAAAAGAAAAGGCATTATTGAAGATAAGTGTATATAAATGCGTAGTATGTATAGGTAAGGAAATAGAATGTCAGATTATTACAGCCAATTAAAGCAGGCTTTTTATGAAATTCAGAAAGCACTAACTGGTGATTATGAAATCAGGCCTGATAATGTCTATCAGGAAGGAAACCATAATGGTCAGGAAATCATTGGTTCTCTGGTTGATAAAATTGTTCTTCCAGGTAGCAGGATTATTAATAGTGAACATATTAGAGATTTATATGATCGTTCCCAGAGAGGAGAATCCTGTCTGCTCCTGGTAGAACACTACAGCAATTTTGATTACCCTGTTATTTTCCGGTTTCTGGAAAATGATCCTCTGCTGGGGAAGGAAGTCGCCCGGTCGCTCATACCCATTCAGGGGATGAAACTGAGCAGTGAGGAATCAGTAACATCAGCCTTTACTCACACCTACTCAACAATTGTCATATACCCCAGCCGTTCAATCGATAATGTAGAAGATCCTGATCAGAAATCGGAAATCAGGAAAATAAGCACACCTATTAATCATGCGGCTATGAAAGAATTAACCGACAGAAAATACCACGGACAGATGATCCTGGTATTCCCTTCGGGAACGAGGTATCGCCCCTGGGATCCTGAATCGAAAAAAGGGGTCCGGGAGATCTTTACCTATCTGAAATCCTTTGAAAATATTCTTTTTCTGGGGATCAACGGAAATATCATGAAACCTCATCAGTCCGATGACATGAATGCCGATGTCAAGGCAATCGAAAGAGATCTTATGCTGCTGACAGCCTCTCCGGTAATAAAAGGAAAAGAGTTTAGAAAACAGAAAATTGCAGAAACTCCTGAGGGAGGGGACAGCAAACAGTATGTTGTCGATCAGGTTATGAATGAACTCGAAAGAATCCATTGTGAAACTGAACTTCTGAGACAGAAGGAATTGAGCTAGTAGGGGCGGGTCGTGACCTGCCCCTATGATGAATCACCTCCCCGGATCAACAGGGAATTAACGCAGACAAACCCCTGCTGCTGCAGATCATTTTTAAGAAAATCCGCTTTTTCAGGGATATCAATTTCCACAATATCACATGTTTGAAGACTATCGGATTCTAAAACTGACTCTTTCAGTTTTTCCGCAAGTCCCAGACCTCTATATTCCGGCAATATATAAATCTGCCGGATCCTGCCGAGATGTGTCCCATTTTCAAGAACTTCTGTGGTTATCCAGATGAATCCGACTATTTCCTCATTGGGGGACTCTGCAATCAGAATAGTAGAATCCGATGAGATTTCCGGTTCAAAGCCATCTCTGGATCGTCTGATCAAATCAGAAATATAATCTTCGGGATAAGAGGCATAAAGTTCTCTATAGGCCTCTATATCAAAAGCATTTATCTGCTCCAGATGCGATGTTCTGCCGGGGATAATGGAAAAATCAGTGAGAACAGGAGAATACTCACCGTTAAATTCGACTTCATAGGCATCGAGCCCCCATTCCAGTCGAAGAGCATTATACCACTCGGAAACCCGGTTTTTCATCTCTTTTTCCTTAAAAGCGAACCATAGACGTTCAATATCCGGTCTCTGATTCAGAGCATCCTTATATTTACGGAAAACACCGCTGCCGCAGTGAAGAATAGAGGATAAGTGTTCACGGTAAACCGGATTTCTCAGAGAGAGAACAAACTGCTCCATTAGTCTGTAACCGTCAGAAGGTTCCCAAAGGGGAAGTTCATAGGACACTCCTTCAAGATTGTGTCCCACATCCTTTGGTACGATAGAGGGCACTAGGGGATCAAGCATAAATTTCTCTTTCTGATTCTCCATGGCAAATATAATCTGTTCCAGAAGTTCCGATGTCAACTCAAAGCTGTTAATTCCCAAAAGTATTTCTCCATTTCTCTATTTCCATTTTTAAATCATTTTTATGAACAAGCCACTTCTTTCTGGTAGCCCGGTCACAAAGCTCAATCTGTTCGTCTTCAATATACCGGGAGGAAACGACTATTCGCAGAGGGATTCCAATAAGCTCGGCGTCTCTGAATTTTTTACTGATTGATTCATTTCTGTCATCGACCAGAACATCTGGTCCCAGGACCTCTTCTATTTCATCAACGTATCTATTAATTGTTTTAGATTTACCTATTCCCATTAAGAAAAACTTATAGGGAGCCAGATTATAAGGCCAGACAATACCCCGGTCATCATGATTGGCATCTACTATGGCCATGATCAGACGTCCGAGTCCTATTCTATAAGAACCCATCCAGGGGTGCTGTTTAGTTCCATCTTCATTCTGAAACTGAAGATGCATTTTTTCCGCAAAATAATCATCCACTTTAAACAGGCTTCCCAGTTCAAGAGCACTGATCTCTTTCAGTTCGGCTCCACAGGAAAGACAGAGATCGCCCTGTTTTATTCGAGAGATATCAGTTACATGAAAACAATCAAAATCCCGGCCGAAATTGACATTCAGATAATATATTCCTTTTTCATTTGATGCCATAGCCAGGTTTGACGAATTTACCACCGTATCATCTATGACGGTAATTATTTTACCCGGAGGATTGATGGGAGACATAAACCCAGCAGTCAATCCCGCCTGATCAAGTTCTTCTTTAGAAGCGGGTTTTACATCGGTAATTGATAAATACCGCGAAAGCTTTTCTCTACTCACATCGTAATCGGCTCTGACAACAGCCATAATCAGACCTTCAGAAGAGGTGTAAAGCATCGTTTTACCAAGGCCATCGAGGGAGATATTGAGGGCAGCAGAAACTTTTTTCATGGTTTTCAGATTACCGACCTCAACTTTTTCAAGAGCCTTCAGACGATCTGTATGGTTACTTTTTATAGCCTGTGCAACCTCTTCTCTTGCCCGATATCCACAATTATCACATAAAACGACTGTTTCTTTTCCCTGAGGATCAATTGTAAGAAATTCATAGGCTTTTGACCCATTCATAATTCCCACACCAGATTCTGCAGAGATATAGGCTACAGTACATTTTGTAAAGATTCTCTCAAAAGCGGCAAAAACTTTGGGGTAAAAATTGTTTAAATCGGAAAAGGAGCGGTGAAATGAATAGGAATCACTCATCTCAAACTCTCTGGTCCGAATCATGCCCCCTCGCGTTCTGAACTCGTTCCGGAATTTAGTCTGGAATTGGTATAAAAAGATGGGGAAATCCCGGTACGAGTGAATAGCCTGTTTTACAAGAGAGACAACAGCTTCTTCATGGGTGGGTGCGAGAACCATTTCAGAATTACGGATATCTTTGAAATGAATAAGAGAAGTCCCGAGGGTCTTATTCCGTCCGCTTTCTTCCCATAAATCGGCGGGATTGACTAATGGCACCTGAATCTCCGAACCTCCCAGATTCTCCATTTCCTCACTGATGACTCTTTTAATATTTCTCAGAACTCTCAAACCCATAGGGAGAAAACAGTATAGCCCCTGGCCAAGAGGTCTGGCGAAGCCGGCCTTAAAGAGGAGTGAATAACTATCCTGAAATAATTCTGTTTGAGTTTCTTTTTTTGTCTTGCCGAATAACCTGGAGTATCTCATCTTCTCTATTCTAATTACAGACACTGAACAAGGTCAAGGTTTATTGTTGATACACGGCTTGACTATGATTGATGATAGTCTCATATTAATAGTATTATAGTATAAACTTTGGAAGGAGATATATTAAATGGATACTATTGAATATGTTGAGGCAAGAGAGATTCTTGACTCAAGAGGAAATCCTACTGTTGAAGTAGATGTAATGCTCGCCGATGGTTCTTTCGGTCGTGCCGCAGTACCTTCAGGCGCTTCTACCGGAGTGCATGAAGCGGTGGAACTCAGAGACGGCGACAAAGCTAGATACCTTGGCAAAGGTGTTCTGAAAGCTGTTGAGAATGTCAACAATGTCATTGCCGATGCCGTAATTGGACTAAGTGCTCTCGATCAGGTTGATGTTGATAAAACAATGATCGAACTTGATGGTACAGAAAACAAAAGCAAATTAGGGGCCAATGCCATTCTCGGTGTTTCTATGGCCGTTGCCAGAGCTGCTGCTCAGCATCTTGAAGTTGACTTGTACCGATATCTCGGTGCTTACAAGGCAAATCTTCTTCCCGTACCGATGGCCAACATCATAAATGGAGGAAGCCATGCCGACAACTCTGTGGATTTTCAGGAATTTATGGTAATGCCTGTTGGAGCAGAATCAATTAGAGAGGCTGTCAGATGGATTGCGGAGATATTCCACAACCTGAAAAAGATACTTTCAGCAAAAGGGTACTCCACTGCCGTAGGTGATGAAGGGGGATTTGCTCCCAACCTGAAATCTAATGAAGAAGCTCCTGAAGTAATTATGGAAGCTATTAAAGCTGCCGGCCTAAAACCCGGAAAAGATGTATTTATTGCATTGGATCCCGCCGCTTCCGAGTACTACGACAAAGATAAGAAAAAATATATTTTCAAAAAATCTGATGGTAGAGAACTTTCATCTGCACAGATGGTTGATTACTGGGCAGAGTGGGTAGAGAAATACCCCATCATCTCACTGGAAGACGGTATGGATGAAGACGACTGGGACGGATGGAAACTTCTTACTGATAAAATCGGTAAAAAAGTTCAGCTTGTGGGTGATGACCTTTTTGTAACAAACACAAAAAGACTTTCCACTGGTATTGAAAAGGAATTGCCAATTCAATCCTTATCAAGGTAAACCAGATCGGTACACTCACCGAAACATTTGAAGCTGTTGAAATGGCAAAAAAAGCGGGATACACTGCTGTAATATCACATAGAAGTGGTGAAACTTCAGATACATTTATTGCTGACCTTGTCGTCGGTCTTCAGACTGGACAGATTAAAACAGGTTCTATGTCCCGATCTGACAGAGTGGCGAAATACAATCAATTAATGAGAATCGAAGATGAACTGAACGGCAGAAGTGAATACGCCGGAAAAGACGCTTTCTACTCTATCAAGTAAAAATACGCAGGGGACAGTCGCGACCGTCCCCTGCGATTTTTTAATATGTTATCTGAAAATCGGCAAGAGAACCATCGGCATTCAATTCTGTAACCATAACATCCTTGACAAATGAAGAAGAGGGTCCTTTTTTTAGCCAGCTGATATATTGCTCAACATCAGCCTCAGGGCCTTCAAACCTGGTTGTCACAGATCCATCCACTTCATTGCGAACCCAACCACGCAAACCCAGTGATCTGGCTGTCCTTAGGGCGGAATAGCGAAAACCAACCCCCTGAACCCGGCCCCGGACCTGCGCAAGAGCAGATCTAATCAACGACAAATTCTCCTGCAATCACCTTTTCAAGTTCCGAGTAATCAAAAGGCTTATATATAACAGGAAAGGGAATCGGAATTTCCGGGCTGAGAAATCCACTGGTAATAATTATTTTCTGATCGCCACAATATTTTTCCAAAAATCTGATCCAGTAATCTCCTCCCAGAGATGACATCCTGTAATCAGAGATAATAACCTCAACTTTATTATCAAGTAGCTGCCTGATAGCACCAACGCCATCAGAGGCTACATGAACCTCATAGCCTTTTCTACTCATAAACTCACGCAATGTTAAACGGATATCATCTTCATCTTCCACAATTAATATAGATCTTGACATTTGCTACTCCAGATAAATTGATATCTGTCCGATATCAAAAGGTTTTCTTATATAGACATCGGCTCCGGCTTTCAAAAGAGATTTCTTCCTGACTGTATCGACGGTTTGTGTAAATACGATTATGGTATTAGATGCCCCGACCGAATCCTCCCGAATAACTTCACAGACTCTTTTGGCATCCAGGCCTATCATATCACTGTTTATAAGGATCAGGTCCCTCTCTTCTCTAGCCAGCTTCCTTCCAGCTTCAAAACTGTCATATGCCCGGTCAACGGTGCAGTTGGGATATTCTGATTTGATCTCATCGAGAAACTGCCAGGCGAATTGATCATCGTCTTCTATAAATAAAATATTCTTTGAATTACTGTGGAGATATCCATTTAATTCGGGAGGAATTTTCATCTCCCGGGCATTCATAAAGGCCACAAGATCCTCGCCATAAATACGATATTGGCCACCAGGAGTTGTATAGGCTTTGAGATATTTTTTTTTTATCCAGTTTATTGCTGTCTGATTGACGACTCCGCAGAGATTAGCCACTTCAAGAGCAGAATAATTCCGAACTTTTGTGAACTTATTCAAATCAATATCCTATATGTTTGCATCTTTATTAATTGTATATAAAATACTCTCAGTGTCAAATATCAGAACTATCAAAATAATATGTAATTTCTTCACTGGAAAACCCCCGCCGATAGAGGGCTTGTCGAAGTTTTTGGTCAGATTGGCCATATTTAACAGATAATTTTTTTCCCGCTTTCAAAACGGCCTTCTGAAGGTCCTCCTCAGAGACAGAACTCCTTATAGCGGATTTTGCCTTTTCCGGTTTAACCCCCCGGGTAACCAGACCCTTATAAAGCATTGTTCTTCCTTCGGGATGTTTTCTCAATCGCGAAGCGATCCAGAACTGTGCAAATCTTTCATCATCAAGTAATCCTGCATCAACGACGCTTTCAACCGCAGAAGAACAGGCTATATCAGAAAAACCCTTCTTTTTAAGTTTTATATAAAGACCACCGGAACTCTGCTCAGCACGGGCTATTAATTCTCCCGCCTTTTGAAGAGCTTTTATCGAATCAGATTCAACTTCCAACATCTCCAGCAGATCCTGATCAGCAGATTGATTAATTTCCAGTTGAAACTGGTGACAAAAAGAAGAAGAGACAAAAAAAGAGGACCCGTCTGAAAGTCCGACAGTAAAGCCGGCTCCCGATGATCCTCTTCTTGAAATTGCAGTAATAAATAAATTAACGTTTTGAAAACTGGAATTTCTTTCTCGCACCTGGCTGTCCATATTTCTTTCTTTCAACCATTCTGGAGTCTCTTGTAAGAAATCCATTTGCTTTTAGCGATGTTCTGTTTGTTTCATCAAGTGCAAGCAGAGCTCTGGAAAGACCATGAAGACAAGCTCCAGCCTGTCCGGTAATTCCCCCGCCCTTCACATTGATAAGGATATCAAATTTCCCAAGATTATCTGTAACAGATAGTGGTCTTATTACAGTGTCCTGGTGAATACCTATTGTAAAGTATTCTTTGAGCTCTTTACCATTTACTTTGATAACACCTGTACCTTTTCTTAAATATACACGAGCAACAGAAGTTTTTCTACGTCCTGTTCCGTTCGCAAGATTTTTAATCATTAGACTCTCCTGACCTTACACTTCTATCGCAGTAGGCTGCTGAGATTCATGGGGATGATTCGCACCTGCGTAGATTTTAACATTAGTAAAAAGCTTATTCCCTAGGGGTCCTTTCGGAAGCATCCCTTTAACTGCTTTTTCCATTGGCATTGTTGGCTTTTTAGCTAATACTTTGTCATATGTTTCAGCTGTCAATCCACCCATGTAACCAGAGTGACGGTAGTACATTTTATCAGTTCTTTTTCTACCTGACATAGCTGCTTTTTCTGCATTGATTATAATCACATAATCACCAACTTCCTGGTGAGGTGTATAAAATGCTTTATTCTTCCCACGAAGAATATATGCCGCTTTAACAGCAACTCTACCAAGAGCTATGTTTTCAGCATCAATAACATACCATTTTCTTTCAATGGTAGCTGGTTTTTCAAATATAGTTTTCATCTTCCTCTAACCTTATCAATCATAGATAATTCTCGACATTTGTAACGGGATTTAAATAATGTCATTATTGAAAAATAAAGTCAATAAGACGAGTCTTTGAAATAGTGAATTATTTGATGATTAAAATCGTCTTCTTTTTCCCGTGAGAAACAGAATAAAACCAATGAAAAAAAAGATAAAGGGGAATACAGCAAAAATAATTCCGATTAGAGAAATTCCATATACTGTAAAGAGATGGAATTCCGAAAGCCCCAGTAAATCCAGAGCGGAAATAATAACTTCACTGTAGAGAGAAACTGTACCCAGAACAATAAAAAGCCAGGCGGAGTCCCTGGTTTTAGACCAGAGCATGATTGCTGTCAAAGTTGCTGAGAAGCCCGTTATTAATTTCAGTAAAAGTATTACCTGTTGCTCTCTATTCACCTTTTCCTCCTGTAATTTCCTTAAAGAGACTCTTTAAAGATCCCTCTTTTACCTGAACAGCACAAATAGAGGGACGATGATATTCGGGAGAGATGAGAATCTGATTTCGGAGGTAAAGCTTAAACAACTCTCCATATTCCGGCTCACTGCACAGAGGGACCAGATATGGCCCTCTCCTCTTCCAATGACCGGTATCATCCATTGTAGACCAGTCTTCACTATCAGCAATTGTCATATTTTTTTTCAGATCATAATAGGATCTGATAAGTCCCGATAGAATATAAGGTGGAATAAGATCTGATTCAGGCAGATCTTCAGATTCACTGGAAAGAACAGCAATGACATCAGATCCCGGAAAGGGAAAGGATAGAACTACCATTGAACAGTTCTCTCCTATTTCCAGAAAAGGGCGCCATTGTATATGATCTCCCCGATTATCTGTCACAGCGGGATCGGTAAAAGAACTGTCCCCTGTATAGGACTGTAAAAAACCATTCAGATTTTTATATATGCCTATTTGACTGAATTGAGGAAATTCATTCTGCAAAAGCCTGATCAGTCTTTGAAAATACACTGATGGATAGGGCGCATAAAGCCCTCTGGACAGGGTATTTTTCAAGGCTAAGGAGAGTCCCGAGGGTCGGTGTCCATTAATGGCCCGTCCGCCATCGAGATAAAGATCAAGATACCTGCACCCGTTTTCATCATAGAGGTAATAGTCTCTCGCTCTTTTTACAATAGGCATTAAGCTAATCAGATTATTTGACATATTTCTCTCATCACCATTCTTCATTTCCCAACTTCTCCAGTTTATGTGCGCAGAATTCAGGCATCAAAACAGCAGTTCGGCCTGATTCAAAAACAACATGAAGCACGGTATGACCGTTATTAAACAGGTTTTTATTAACAATACCCACACCGTAATCTTCGTGAAACAATCTTGCTCCCGGTTTATATTCCCCGGTAGCACTGGAAATCTCTCCTTCAGTATCGACAAAATCTTCGGGAAGTTCCTCTAAAAAACGCGAAGGATAACGATCTTCTGTACGTCCATAGAGCATCCGTCTTCTGGTACTGGTAAAAAAGAGTTCTTTTCTGGCTCTTGTTATACTGACATAAAACAGACGCCTCTCCTCTTCGATCTCTTCAGGATCGGTAAATTCATCTGCCCGAGGGAAAAGTCCCTCTTCCAGCCCTGTAATAAAAACACGGTCAAACTCAAGACCCTTTGTATTGTGCATTGTTATTAGTGTCACTCGGTCAGGATCATTTTCCTCTTCCTCCAGAACAGACTGATCCAGTTCAATCAACTCGAGAAACTCGGATAATCCATCGAGACCGCCACTGTACTGATCTGCTGCAGTTACAAGTTCTTCCAGGTTCCGCACTTTCTGCGAATGATCTATCTCATCCTGGGCTCTATGAAATTCCAGCAATCCCGACTCCCTGATCACTCTATCGACAAAAGGTGAAAGATTCTCAATACCCTCCAAAGCCTCAATAAGAGATGAACAGATATCACAGAAATTCTTGAGACCTTTAGCTCCTTTACCTTTCATATTACCCAATGCAGCCCTGGATGCTTCCAGGATATCACCTGAATGAATATGGAGTTCTCTGTAAATCTTTTCCTGAGAGACCTTTCCGAGCCCCCTGGACGGTTTATTGATAATCCGCCTGAAAGCCACTTCATCTTTTGTATTGCTGAGAAAGCTTAAAAAAGCAACTGTATCCTTTATCTCTTCACGGCTGTAGAAGCTGAGAGTTCCCACAAGTCGATAGGGTATATTCATTTTTCTAAAAGTACTTTCAAATTCCCGGGACTGGGCATTTGTCCGATAGAGAACAGCCGTATTCATATAAGAGCCGTTAGCCAGAATGTTCTCACCGCAGAGCTGAGCTTCACTTATCTGATTTTCTGTATAGAAGAGTTTTGCTTTTTTCCCTTCACCCTTTCTGGTCCAGAGAGTTTTTCCCAGCCGATCGCTATTATGAGAGACCACAGATGAGGCAATATTGAGGATATTCCCGGTTGAACGGTAGTTTTCCTCCAATTTAATCACTTTTGTTTTGGGGAAGGATTCACTGAATGTCAGAATATTTTTTACTTCCGCCCCACGAAACCGGTAGATAGACTGATCATCATCTCCCACAACTGCCAGCCATGTGTCAGGTCCGGTCAGCTCTTTGAGCAACTGAAACTGGGCACCATTGGAATCCTGATACTCATCGACAAGGATGACCCGAAACTTCTGCCTTATTCGTTTTTTCAGTTCCACATTTTCTCTTAACATTCGCACAGGCAGGCTGATCAGATCTCCGAAGTCGGCATTGCCGATCTCTCTGAGCTTCTTCTCGTATAATCGGAAAATTTCTCCGAAGTCAGGATCGGGATTAATATGAGAGAGATCATCATCGGGTGTCAGACAGTCGTCTTTGGCCCGGGAAATATCTTTAGAATAACGGCGTAATTCATTTCGGGGAGCATCTTCAAAAATTGTTTTCAACAGAGAAATAACGTCATCATCATCATAGATAGTAAAATGAGACTTCATTTTCAGCAACTGGGCATTTCTTCGAAGTAACCAGGAACCGAATGAATGAAATGTTTTTATCATGACCCCATTAGCATCGGGAATCATGGCATAAACTCTATCTGCCATCTCTGCTGCGGCCTTATTGGTAAAAGTCACTGCTAGAATTGAGGATGGATCAAATCCAAACTGATCGATAAGG
>JAEINM010000005.1 GCA_016342385.1 Spirochaetaceae bacterium
CATCTGATTCTCCTCGTCATCCACTTCCAGAACTTTGAGATCAGTTTTAAGTATAGAATCGGTGTAATAATTAACCTTAGATTCTTCAACATGACAAAGGTGGTTTTCCAGATCTAGTTTCAAGACATTGTACTGGTCACCTTTATGGATATAGACAGCTTCTTCAAAAATTAGTTCTCTGGCGGAATGTGAATCCATTTCTCCAATGACTTCAGATTTCCCTTTTGTCTTATTGATTATTACGACATTTTCCTCAGCCCCGCTTCTTAGGGAGATCCTCTCTGAAGGATAGGAGCGGTCTGCCCAGAACCATGAATCTTCAGTATGTCGTAAAACTCCATTTTCTTCGAGGTAATCCAGTAACTCACGTATATCGCCTCCGAATAATTCCCCTTTTCTAAAGGGAAGTTCAAAAGCAGCACATTTTAAATGATCGATCAGTATATAGAGATTATCGGGATCGACAAATCCGGACTCCGGTGAAGAACCAAAAAAATAATCCGGATTCTGAGTCAGATACTGATCAACAGGTGAACTAGATGCGATGATGATTGCCAAAGATACTTTGCTGCTTCTCCCTGCCCTTCCGGCTTGTTGCCACGCCGATGCAATAGATCCAGGATACCCCGCCAGTATTGAAGCATCGAGCCCACCTATATCGATTCCCAGCTCCAGGGCGTTTGTCGAGACAACTCCGCTGATCGTACCATCTCTCAAACCCTTTTCAATCTGCCGTCTTTCCCTGGGCAGATACCCCCCTCTATAGGGTTCAACTTTTATCCTGAAATTCTGATTGTAGTGGTTAGCCAGACTTTTGTTCAAATATGAACAGATCAATTCTGTTTTAATTCTTGATCTGGCAAAAATGATAGTTTTAACTCCCTGCTTTAAGAGTTTCAAAGCCAGTCTTTGTGATTCCAGAACGATACCGCGCCTTATCCCCTGAACAGGATCTACTAATGGAGGATTATAGAGAATCATGTGTTTTTCCCCCGATGGAGCTCCATTTTCATCGATAAGAACTGTTTCTTTTTCCAATATCTGCCGCACGAGTTCTCCGGGATTTCCGATAGTGGCGCTACAGCAGATAAATTGGGGATCACTCCCATAAAAGTGAGCAATTCTTCTGATTCTTCGAATCAAGTTTGTCATATGAGATCCAAATACACCCCTATAAGTGTGTACTTCATCGAGTACGATAAACCGCAGAGATTTAAAAAACTCAATCCATTTGGGATGATTGGGAAGGATTCCAGAATGAAGCATATCGGGATTGGATATGATTATTCTGCCGCTCTTCCTGGCGGAAATTCTGAGAGAACCCGGTGTATCACCATCATATGTGCATATTTTTACAGGTAGATTTCCGTCGAGAACTATTTCATTTAGAGAAGATTGCTGATCCTGAGATAAAGCTTTTGTGGGAAAGAGATACAGAGCTCGTGAATCATCATTTTCCATTAGAGTCTGAAGCACTGGAAGATTGTAACAGAGAGTCTTGCCCGAAGCTGTAGGAGTAACAACAACTAGGTTTTTTCCGGAACGAGCCGTTTCATAACATTGTCTTTGATGTGTATAGAGCTTATCGATCCCTTTATTGATTAGAGAGTCCCTGATAATCGGATTCAGATCCGCAGGAAGTTCTGTAAAAAAGCCCTGTTTTGAAGGGATATGCTCCCATCTTGTCACTGAAGAGAGGAAATTTTTATCCTCTTTTAAGGAATTTATGATTGCAGTTAGACTATCCATAGAGAATGATATTATATAGGGAGAAAAAATAAAAACAAAGTCACATTTTTATTTTTACTCATGTTATATTGTCATGATTGATATATTTAGGAGATTATTATGCCAAAAGTACTCTGTTTAGTTCTTGGAGGAGGGAAAGGAACCCGTCTTTTCCCCCTTACACAGGAAAGATCAAAACCCGCTGTTCCCTTTGGAGGCAAATACAGGCTCGTGGATATACCTATTTCTAACTGCATTAATTCGGGATTCAAACAGATATACATATTAACCCAGTTTAATTCAGCCTCTTTGCACACACATATTGCTTCAACATATAAATTTGATACATTCTCCCGGGGATTTATTGAAATTCTTGCAGCAGAACAGACTTTCGATCATGATTCCTGGTATCAGGGAACGGCAGATGCCGTTAGAAAAAACTTCCAGCACTATGCCAGTTTTGCTCCGGATTATTATATGATTCTTTCGGGAGATCAATTATATAGAATGGATCTGGAAGAATTTCTGAAGCAGCATATAGAAAGTGACGCTGAGGTTTCAATAGCCTCTACACCGGTAACAAGAGAATATGCTGCAGATCTTGGAATTTTAGAAATTGATGAAACACAAAGAATAAAAACTTTTGTTGAAAAACCTGGACCCGATAAAGACATTAATGATCTAAAAATACCTCAAAGTTCATCTCATAATTCCCAGGACAAAGAATTTCTTGCATCTATGGGCATTTATATATTCAATGCGACAACTATGAAGGAAGGGCTGAACAATGATGAACATGATTTCGGAAAACAGATTATACCGGGATTAATAAAAGAAAAAAAAGTTCATGCTTATATATATGAAGGATACTGGGAGGATATTGGTAAAATATCAGATTTTTTTGATGCTACTCTTAATCTGGCAATACCATACCCCCCATTCAATCTGTATGATGAGGAAAAACCTATTTATACAAAAAGAAGAGATTTACCTCCTTCAAAAATTAATTCCTGTACAATCAATCACTCTCTGACAACCGAAGGTTCTATCATAACTGATTCATATATTACGAACTCAGTTATTGGTATTAGAACGATTATTGAAGCTGGTGCTTCCCTGAATCACGTCTATTGCATGGGTGCAGACAGATATGAAACAATTAATGAAAAAGAAAACAATAGAAAAAAAGGGATCCCCAATATTGGAATAGGGTCTGGTTCAATAATAAAAAGAGCCATTATAGATAAAGATGTTCGCATAGGTAGTGAATGCCGGATTGGGGTGGATAAAAAACACAGAGAAGATGGTGTTTATGAGAACTATCATGTAGTTGATGGAATAATCATTATCCCCAAAAAGACAATTATCGCCGATGGAACAATTATATAGGTGAATTTTGAGTAATTATACAATAGATCTGGAAACAAGAGACAACATAGCCTATTACACAGTCCACTGGTCCCCCTTTATCAAGCTAGATAAAAGAATTATTCGATCGTTGATTCCCGCAGAAGCGGGAATTTTTCAATTATTTAATCTGAAAAATGGATCATTAGACCTATTGAGTACTCATCAGGCATATTATGGAGGGCTTCGTGCCATCTTTCTTGAGATTCTCGATGAGGATTGTCCCATATCCTTTCCCGATAAAAAGAAACTGAGAGAATCGAAAACCTATTTGCGCTATTCAGTCTCCAGTAGTAAAGATAATTTAAGAGATATTCTGCATCATTTCTCGGGAGGAGAGAACTCTGAACGGTTTCTGGAAATAATGGTAGAAGAATCAGAATGCATGAAAGTGGCTCATTAGGGGGCTTTCATGCATTTTTCATTAATTGTGGCAATAAACCGCGATCAGATTCAGCCAAATCCATGGCGGCTATAGTTTCAAGTGTTTCCCATCTGATCTCTGTATGTTCCAGCAGTGTAAAATCTTCAGATTGAAGATGCACTTCATAAGCTGATAACTCGAAATCTTTCCCATTATGATGAAAATTCCCACTACATAAGAATTTCCCTGTTGTCACAGCGACTTTTAATTCTTCGTCCCATTCGCGAATCATAGCGTCCTGAGGAGATTCCCCCGGCTCAAGTTTACCCCCGGGAAATTCCCACTTTAAACTCAGAGATCCTCCGGCCTTTCTCTTTGCAATTAAAATCAGATCACCTTTTTTGGCAATACCTGCAATAGAATGATAAATTGTCATTAACGCATTGTTCCTACAGGAAAAGTGCTGTTGGAATTATAAAATGTATAATACCCGCAATGATACCGGTAATTCCCAGTATGTTTCCATATTTTTCGCTTACCTCTTTTATACTTTTTACAACTTTGCTGGTCTCTTCATCGTCAGAGAAAAAATAAAATACGATTAGAACCACTCCCATTGCCATAGCTGTAATGGCTGGAATGAGGTCTCCCAGTATAGCCATACTCACAGTACTGTGATTCAAAAGAGCAAACAAACCTGTAATCAATGTAACTGAACCAAGAATAACCCTGTAATTACGGTTCTCCATTTTTTCAGTTATCTGTTGAAAACCCTCGATTTTTGTGCTTAGGAAAGGTGCCGCAATCGTTAAACCGGTGATGATATTTGTCAGCACGGTTAAAAAATAAATCTGTAACATGTTTTCTCCAGTTATTAATCTTTTATCAGTTTAATCTGGTTTATCCCATATGAACAGAGCTGCCAATAATTTTTATTTTATTTTTTTCTTAATAATTTTCTTTTGACCATTAATTGTTACAGAACAATATACATATTCTCCCGATTTCTTCGGTAATCGGGCTTTTAATACTCTCGTCTGCCTTATGTCGGGAAGTATATCTCTTACGGCAGGAATACTCTGATTATTGTCTATAAAATAAAAGCGGGCTTCAACCATACCATTAGAATGAACACCTTCCTGTTCAAGAATGGTAAGAGTTAGCAGAATCTGATCATCATAATCAAAGGTTCTCAATGTCATCTTATAATTATCGATAGAACAGGTCCCCTCCCGTTTATATATAAAAGGGACAATAACTCCAGAAATGATAACTATAAAAATTAAATCAATTATAAAAATTTTATAAGAGGGATTTTTCTGGAAAAAACTCATTTTTTTGTTTTCCCCTGTTATACCGCCTGTTTTATACCTCTCTTTTCTGCTGCTGTGATAATTCTTCTCATCAAGCCCTTTAGTCTCCCACTGTCTATCCATCAATTCTACCATTTAAAAAAAGTTTATCAGTTCTCCACCACATAACAATGGCCTCCTGATCTGTATAAATTATGCCATTGAGTATACCCTGATCTGATAAATAAAACTTTTTATTAATTACGGAAAACGCCCCTATATCTAAAGACCTTTCCTGGACAAAGCGTCCGTTACCATCCTTTATTAGCAGGTTATAAGTGTTATTTTCACCAAGGCTCATAAACAACAGATAATTATCTATACTCCCGATAAGACTATAGGGAGAATCGATCTCTTTATTATCAGCATTAATCATATGTTCCGGTAATCTTGACCAGTTGTGCCATTTGCTCTCTTCAACATTAAAATCTAATGTACCACCAAATACTTCTATAATATTAATATTTTCGGAACTGCTGTTTTTATCTTTTCTGAAATAACTCAACTTGAGATACAATTCATAGCGGTTCAAGTCTGGAATAATATTATCGAGACTGATAATCAAATCAGTCTCTCCTTCAGGCATAGGAATCATATCTTCTCTTATCTCTACGCTGTATCTCAAATTGCCGTTGACACTGTACCAGTTGACAAACCACGACTCGTCCTCCCGGTTCCTTGTGCGAAAAAGAACAATTAACTCGGAATCATTTCTGACCCATATATTTTCAATATAGGGAAAAGGCTGACCGCCGACGCCTTCGAGACCAATAAAATTCTGATACTCCCCCAGTGCATTAAAGTGGAGAATGTTGCGATCCATTAGGACTCCATGATCCTTGACCTGACGATTAAGAGCAACTTTATCCACGATATAAATATCATCATCAGTAACTGCAATGGAACCGGGAGAATTAAACTGCCAGGGAATGACCTGTCTATTGACGTTTGAATCATCTGAATCTCTCGCCATCAATTCGGCAGGATAAGGATTTCTATTGGGATTGTATATAAGAGTGAGAATGTCTCCATAGGAATTGAATTTCATGAATTTCCCCGATCTGCCGTTGGAAATATAAAAAAATCCTTTTTTCATATATAAATCGTTATCGGGAGAAAATTGCAGATTGTCTCTTTGAAAATAATCTATTTCATCGGCCAGTTTTCCAAGGGGAATGGAAAAAAGGATTTCCTTCTCAAGCATATTTCTTTCACTTTTATTACAGGAGAAAATGGACAATAAAATAAGAACACTAAGTAGAATAAAAGCTTTTTTATGCATATAAGACCTCTGAAAAAGATTTTTGCACATCATATAAAAGATTGTCAATCAGCTCTCGCTTGACGGCACTTTGAAATAACAGTACATTTCTAGACATGTTAGATAAAATAGTTACCACCATAGTTGGTTCAAAACATGAAAGGGATCTTAAAAAACTGATCCCCCTACTTCACAAGATTAATGAAAATGAAGCCTGGGCTATGTCCCTGAAAGAGGAAGAATTTCCTCTGATAACAGAAAAATTCAAAACAAGAATAAAAAGTGGTGAAACTACTGATTATTTACTGCCCGAAGCATTTGCCGTCGCCAGGGAAGCTGCCCGGAGAACTCTGGGAGAAAGACCTTATGATGTTCAGTTATTAGGAGGAATAGTTCTTCATCAGGGCAAGATTATGGAAATGAAAACAGGGGAAGGTAAAACCCTTTCCAGTGTTGCCGCTTCCTACCTGAATGCCCTTGAAGGAATGGGAGTACATGTTGTCACTGTCAATGATTACCTTGCCGGTCGTGATGCCAAATGGATGGAACCTGTTTTCAATTATATGGGAATATCCGTAGGTGCTGTTCTGTCTGATATGGATCCTGAATCAAGACAGATAGAATATGCAAAAGACATAACTTATGGAACAAATAACGAGCTCGGTTTTGATTATTTACGGGACAATATGCGTTGGGATATTAATAAAAAAGCCCAAAAAAATCACCATTACTGTATTATAGATGAAATTGACTCTATCCTTATTGATGAAGCAAGAACGCCTCTAATAATCTCCGGTGCCGTTGAAGAAGCTACGGGAAAATTCCTTGTAGCCGACCAGATAATAAAAAAGCTCAAAGAATGCGAAAAAGATCCGGAAACTGATGATTACCCCCTGGACGACCCTCTTTCAAAAGAACAGCCTCCCGGGGATTACAAACTGGATGAAAAGAGTAAAAGAGTTCTTTTTACAGACGAAGGTATGAACCATATAGAGGAATATCTTTTAAAACGTAACGAAATAAGCGGTTCACTATTCGATGAACAGAACTTTGAATGGATTCATTACATTACGCAGGCCATGAAAGCCCATCATCTTTTCCATCTTGATGTTGATTATGTTATCCAGGACAGTCAGGTGCAGATTGTAGATGAATTCACAGGTCGAGTTCTCCATGGCAGGCGCTATTCAGAGGGATTGCACCAGGCTATTGAAGCGAAAGAAAACATAAAAATCGCCAAAAGAAACAGAACGCTTGCTTCTATTACTTTTCAGAATTACTTCCGAATGTATAAGAAAATTTCTGGAATGACCGGTACTGCCGATACGGAAGCACGGGAATTTACCAAAATATACGAACTTGATGTTGTTGTCATTCCGACAAACAGACCTTTAAAGAGGATAGATGAAGATGATGTCATTTATCTTTCCGAAGATTTTAAGTTCAATGCTATATGCGATGATATTGAAAGGATTCATAAAACCGGGCAACCTATCCTGGTCGGTACTGTCTCAGTTGAAAAATCTGAGAAGCTGTCAGCCATCTTGCGGAAGAGAGGCATTATACATGAAATCCTCAATGCGAAAAACCATCATAGAGAAGCTCTCATTATCGGTGATGCAGGAGCCAGGGGTGCTGTAACCATAGCGACGAATATGGCCGGTCGAGGTACAGATATAAAACTCGGGGGAAACATTGATTTTCGCGTCAGAAAAAAAATCGGTACAGACTCAACTCCCGAGCAGTTCAAAGAAGCCATAGAAAAAGAATTACCTTCATGGCGTATTGATAATCAGGAAATAAGAGATCTTGGCGGTTTGTACGTTATCGGAACAGAACGTCATGAATCAAGACGTATAGACAACCAGCTTAGAGGACGTTCTGGAAGACAGGGAGATCCCGGTCATTCACAATTCTATATTTCACTGGATGATACACTGATGCGTTTATTCGGTGGTGAACGCTTTAAAAGCATTATGGGACGTCTGGGTATGGAAGGTGGTGAGCCGATCTATCACAAACTAATCAATAAATCGATTGAGAGAGCTCAGAGTCGTGTTGAAGACAGAAACTACGAAATACGGAAGCATCTTCTGGATTATGATGATGTATTGAGTAAGCAGAGAAACTTCATCTATGAACTTAGAGACAATATCCTTGTTAATTCATCTCTTCTTACAGATGTGATCGATACGGGTTATGAAATTGTCCGTATTCTTTTTTCTGATTTTAGAAATGAACTGAAACACGGGAAAAAAGAAGAGGCTCTCTCCAGGCTTATTGAAAGATTAAAAAACAATTTCTTTTATATACCAGATGAATCAGCTGAAGAGCTTCTTACTGTAGACCCTGCAGATTTTGAAGAAAAAACATTGGCGAAACTCAAATCAGAAATGGAAGACAAAATCACTACTGTCGGAGAAGATCAGCTCAAACAGTTTATCACCTTTGATTATCTGAGAAATCTTGATCAGAAATGGCAGGAACATCTTGAAAACCTCGATGCCCTCCGTGAAGCCGTATCTCTGAGATCCTATGCACAGAAAAATCCTCTTGTAGAATACAAGCGGGAAGGTTTTGAAATATTCAGTCAGTTAAACGAAGATGTAAAAATTGCCGTAACAAGAAAACTATTTAAAGTTAAAATAAGAAAAGAGAGTCTTCCTTCAAGCCGGGGATCTCATCAGAAGAAGATTCATACGGCCAACGCAGACCATAAGGCCATAGGTTCATTTGGAGCGGTCAGGAATCAGGAAAGAGCCGAGGCCTCGGGTAAGAGTATTCAGGTTAAACGAACTGAACCAAAGGTAGGACGAAATGATCCCTGCCCTTGCGGAAGTGGAAAAAAATATAAAAAATGTCATGGAGCATAATACTTGGACAAGCTCAGTAACCGGATATTAAAAAATATACACAAGATATACGGGCTAGTTTATAAAAAATAAAAAAAAAGGCTGATCAATAGATCAGCTTATTTTTATTCTTTAAAAGTTATCAGTTATTCAGTCTGTATTCTATTTCTGAAACAATCTCTTTTCCATTTGATTCTTCAACAGCATCAAATTTATCATTGTTATAACTGGCATAAGCACTGATAAGATTGAAAACAGCCAATAAACCAATTAGAAAGAACATGAGTTTTCGCACATCTTTCTCCTTTTGTATTTAATCTTGTAAGTTGTTATGAATGTACATTCTAAAATATATATTCCAATGTATCAACATCTTCTTTATCTTTGAAAATAGAAAATTGTAAATGCTCCCCTGATCTAAATCCGCTATTGCCAATATATCCAAGAAGATCTCCTCTCTCAACCACATCTCCCGGCTTAACGACAATACTATCCAGGCTTCCGTACATGCTCTGAAATGAACTGTTATGATTCATAAGAACAACTCGTCCAAAGTATGGATTATATGTAGTGCTTTTGATGATCCCATCTTTTGCCGCATATACTGCCGTTCCTTTTCTATTAATAATATCGATTCCATAGTTATAATTCTTTAGTCCTGTTGTCGAATCTAAATAACTTCCATAATTATTTTTTACTGTACCAGAAGAAGGGATAAGAAATTTATTGCCCACAATTCTGTTCAGTTCTTCAATATCCATCGTTATTCCAGGTAAAAATAATTTATCACCAATATGAATAACTGTTGAATACAACTGGTTAATCTGACGAATATTTTCCACATCAATCCCATAAAGAGATGAGATCGAAGTTAAAGTATCTCCTTTCTGCACGACATAAAATATCCCAGACATATTGGGAATCTTCAACTCTGATCCCTCTTCGGGAATCCCATTCTTTTCAATCCCGTTTGCTGATAATAAAGAATCCAGAGTGATCTGGAATTTCTCCGCTATAATGGAATATCTGTCATCCCGGCGGACTGTATAAAGTGAAAGAGATAAATAATCAACCTTCTCTTCCCGATTAGGATTTAAATTTATGAAAGTAGTAAGATCTAAAGAGGCCTTCATTGTCTTTTCTATCTGAGGAGAACTTTGTTTCTCATCGGGAAGCGTCAGATTGGAAATCGGATATTCTGGTGATTTTACCTGCCAGAAAAAATCTGAAATATTTATATAGATAGAAAAAATGAACAGGGCGCAAATAAAGGGATGTAAAAAAAGAGGGATAGGTTTCCTGCTCAACCTGATTCTTCTGGTACTATAGGCATATGATGAGACACGTTGATGCTTATTTCTGCTATTCTTCCTGAATATTTTCTGACTATCTGCTGATACAACCATAATATTATATCTTGTGTATCGACAATTTCACTTGCCTATATTAATATTGTTTTCATAATGGTGAATACAATTTCCAGACATATATTTTTATTTATATCTGCCTCGGCTCTGGCCATAACTATGTGTATAAGCTTTTTCAAAATATATGAAGTCCGTGAAGATTCAATGGAACCTCTTCTGCACAATGGACAGACAATACTTGTACTACGGGAAAAAAGTCCTCATTCAGGTGACATTGTTGTTTTTGAGAACCCTGAGGATCAGAAACTGGTGGTAAAAAGGTGTATACTCTCTCCTGGAGATCCTGTTGTCATAGATAATAATTCTCTGATTACTACACTACAGAAAATCCCCTTAAATACAAGACAGTTACAAAAACTGTCATCATTTAAGTTTATTCCCGATGATATGTTTTTTGCTGCTGGTGATAATGTTTTCAACTCACATGATTCCAGAGATTATGGACCGGTTTTTATAAAAAACTTAAAGGGCAGAGTTTTACTAATAAAATGATATATATTGAAAAGCGATTTAAAATTTTCTTTCTACTACTCACAATCCTGTCTTTAACTGTGCTTATAAGATACAGCATTATTATGCTCGTACCTGCACCTGGAGGCAGCTCAATCAGTTTTCCCGAAGTGGAACGTGGGCCTATATTGGATCGGAACGGACGTTTAATAGCTCTTCAAACTGAATTGACATCCATAGAAGCCTGGCTTCCCAATGTAACAGATCCCGAAAAGACTGCAAGTCTTCTCTCTGAAAATTTAAGTGAAGTGGACTTTCAACAGGTTTTCGAGAGCTTATCAACACCAAATGGTGTGAATTTTATATATATAAAACGAAAAACTTCACCGACAGAAGCGCAGCGTATTAGGAATCTTATCAAAAATGGATTTCTCAAGGGGATATCGGTAAAACCGGAATTCGGGCGGAGCTACCCGGAAAAAGAACTGGCTGCTCATGTCATTGGTTATACTGGAACTGACAATGTCGGCCTGGAGGGAATAGAATACAAATTCAATAGTGTCTTATCTCCTCCAGTTATTTCCAGTGAACAGGATATTCTTTATGGGAACCAGGTCTATCTGACAATCGATCTGAACATTCAGTATATAGTTGAACAGATTGCCCAACGGGCCTATATCGAAAATAAAGCTGATAAAGTAATGATACTGGTCATGGGCGCCAAATCCGGTGAAATCCTGAGTTATGTTTCCATACCTACATTTGATCCCAATAATTTCCAGAAATACCCTTTAAGAAATAGAGAGAACCATCCTGTAACATATACCTACCCTCCGGGATCTGTCTTTAAAATTTTTTCTGTTGCTTCATTCCTGGAACTGGGTGGAATAACTGAATTTGATACATTCGATACAACCGGTGGTTATAATCCGGATTTCTTTAAAAAAAATAATATACAGCGCATTACTGATCTTGGAAGTTATGGAATACTCAATGCGGAAACGACATTAATCAATTCCAGCAATGTCGGTGTTGCTTATATGTCTGAAACTGTGGAGAAAGGGGAATATTACAATATATTGAGAAATTTCGGATTTGGTCAGGCTACAGGGATACCTCTTAACGGTGAATCGAACGGAATCTTACGAGATGTTTCGGACTGGTCTCCCCGATCTAAACCGACAATTTCCTTCGGTCAGGAAATTGGTGTTTCAGCCATGCAGATTCTAGCAGCTTCAACAGTTTTTGCCAATGGCGGGATTTTACTGAAGCCTCAGATTATCAAACGAGTTGTGGCTCCTGATGGTACCATTATCAAAGAATACAAAAAAGAGCCCATACGAGAAGTTCTTTCTGCTGATGTAGCCAATTCTGTATTGAAAATGATGCAGAAAGTGACAGAAGAGGGTACGGCCCGCAGAGCCAGAATAGATGGATTTAATATATCTGCAAAAACAGGTACAGCTCAATTGACGAACCCCGAAACCGGTGAATATTCCAAGACCGATTTTCTCGGATCTATACTGGCGATTTTTCCCACAGAAGATCCTGAAATTATAGTCTATATTGTTATAGACAGACCAATGGGAGATTACACCTACGGCGGTCGTATCGGTTCACCTATGGTTAAAGAGATAGCTCAGGAACTTATTCCCATACTCGGTCTCGATCTTTCCAATTCACGCAAATTTATACATACAGGCCATATACGGCTGACAAAACCGGAACTCATGGCAGAAAATGGAGAAATGCCTGATTTAACAGGGCATACAAAGAGATCTATTTTAGACTTTCTTCAGAAAAATAATCTTTTCGGAAATATAAATGGTGAAGGATGGGCTATTATGCAGTTTCCTCCTCCCGGGACAGAAATTACAGAAAATATGACTGTCTATGTGGAATTGAAATGAATTTTCTTGAGGATAATCTGAAATCTCTGAATAGGCGATTCCCATTGCTGTATGAATCACTTAAAACACACACAGACTCTCTGCCCGATTATCCAGTAGAATTGTCCCGTGAGGGTTCACCTACTATACAGATAAACGGTTCGTATATACATTCAAAGTTTGATCCACGAAGAGAAGCCTTAAGATTTGTAGAGAATGAAATATCTCCTAAAGCAGGGCTGGTTGTATTTGCCGGAATGGGACTGGGATACCACATTGAAGAATTTCTCGATAGTGATGATACGAGGAATATTCTGGTTATCGAGCCGGATCAGGATTTTTTTCTCTTTTCACTCTCCTTAAGAGACCTCAGAAAAACCATACTCTCTGACCGTCTTCAATTTCTCATAGGATGTCCTCCGGAAGATTGTTCAATGATTCTGGAACAACACCCGGGAAAAACCATACAATTGGTGAAACTCCGTTCTGTTTATGCCAAAGATCAGGATTTCTATGATAATCTGGATACTTTTATCAGGAACTATGTATCGAGAAAAGAGATTAATCTCAGTACTCTACAGCGTTTCGGAAAACTATGGGTCAGAAATCTTTCTATAAATGCGGAACAGCTCCACCTTTCTCCAGGGATCTATACGCTACAGGGAAGCTTTTCCGATTACCCGGCTCTACTGATTGCCGCTGGTCCCTCTCTTGATAATCTTAAACCCCATCTAAAAGAATTAAAAAAACGCTTTCTCCTGGTTTCGGTGGATACATCTCTCCGGGCGTGCCTCGAAAAGGGTGTTGAACCGGACTTTACTGTCGTTGTTGATCCCCAGTACTGGAATAGCAGACATCTTGACCACTGTTCTGTCAAAGAGACCATACTGCTGTCTGAAACGTCCACCTATCCCACGGTTTTCAGACAGTTAAAAGGGAAGACATTTCTCTGTTCATCCTCCTTTCCATTGGGACTCTACCTGGAGGAAAGAACAGAATTAAAGGGAAAACTTAAAGCAGGAGGCTCAGTCGCCACAGCCGCCTGGGATTTCTGCCGAACACTGTCAATTGAGAATATATGGTGTGCCGGACTGGATTTGGGATTTCCCTTTAAACAGACACATTGTCGGGGTAGTTTTTTTGAACAAAGAGCTCATTGGCTATCTAATAGATATCACCCTTCCGAGACCTTTTCATGGCATGCTCTGATTGATGCGGGAATCAGAGAAGTAGAATCCAATAGCGGCCACGTGACATATACTGATAAAAGAATGTCTGTATATTCCCGATGGTTTGAAGAACAAATGGATAAATATGTATCCATTAATAGCTGGAATCTTTCAGATGAAGGTATAAAAATTAAGGGAATGCCCCGAAAGACTATTGAAGAGGCTTTAAAAATGCCTCTCATAAGGGATGAACTGGATAATATTTTACATAAGATAAAATCCATTGAGACTGGACCGGATCTCCAGGATAAACTTGATACAGCTCTTCAATCGCTCATAGATGAATTGAAAAGTCTTATGGTTCTAGCAGAAAAGGGGATGAATACAACGAAAGATCTGAAAAGAGCCTTTAAAGATAACAAAGATATTCAGGGAACACTTGGTAAACTGACAGAACTTGACCAGTTAATTATTAACAGTATGAGTAAGGATATTGCGGGATTTATACTACAGAACTTTATTAACAGTCTTTTAAAAGATAATAAGAAAAAAAGTGGTCTGGAGATAATTCAGAATTCTTACACTTTGTACCATAAACTATTTCATTCTGCTGAATTTCACATCGATTTGCTTAAAAATTGTTCAAATATGACAAAAAAAACTTAAGAATTCTCCTGTAATACCGATTTTTAAAATGATAATCATATTCTTTCAAAGTATTTAAAAAGGAATATGCGGTTTTGCAGGTGTCGACGTCCAGAGCCTGCAGAGCCGTTTTTTTTCACAATTCAACGAATTGTTCTCTTATGGCATATTTTACAATATCTGCAATACTGTTGAGATGCAGTTTTACCATAATCCTATTCCTGTAATTATCCACGGTCTTTTTACTGATATGCATGATATGAGCTATTTCTTTTGGATTCAAACCGTTGCCAATATGCGTTATATGTTCTTTCTCTTTCTGACTTAATAAAAAAAAAGAATTCTCCAGCTCCTCGTTTGGTAACCTGTTATAGAAGTCCAGTACAATATTTGCTATTTCATTGGAGACATATTTTTCCCCTTGGAGGAGGGTGCATATGCATTTATTAAGTTCATTAAAAAGACCGTCTTTTACTAGATACCCCTCGACACCATTGCGAAAAGCATCAACTAAGATATTGTGATCTGTGGATTTATTGATAGCAATCATCTGAAGTGATGGCATTAATTTTTTCATCTTCTCTATAAGTATTAATCCAGACCTGTAATCTTCTATTAGATCAATTATAAAGAAATGAGGCTTCTGTATTTCTACTTTTACGATGATATCATCGTAATGACAGGAACAGGCTATGGTATGAAAATCTCGTTTCGTATCTAAAATAGCTTTAACATAATCCTTGAGCTGTGCATTACTAGAAGCTATAAATACTGTGGTCATATATATTTTATAACACTCATTATGTCAGAGAGCAATCTTTTTCGAATTTAAAACAGTTTTATTTTAAATAATACTCCTAAAACTAATCCTACCAGAGAAATAATGACTGACAAGATATCAAACCAATTCCCCCATATGGTATATATAGTTGTCCTGTCCCTGAATACAGGAGTTTCCGTTATCAGAAATCCATCGGTAAATGGCTCCAGTTCCCCCAGCCTTTTTCCATTAGGATCAATGACAGTTGTAAAACCACCTGTTGTAGAACGAATCATGGAACGGCGATTTTCTATAGTACGGAAAATGGCAATGGCCATGTGCTGAATATTGCAGGACGCTTCGGGAGACCATGAATCATTCGTCAGGTTCAGCAGGATATCTCCCCCTCTGTTCACGAATTCTCTTGAAAGGTATCCAAATGTATCTTCAAAGCATATTAAAGGAGCCAGTTTTATCCCATCCTGTTCAAAAAGAGTATACTCCTCCCCTTTTCCATAAAAATTAACCTTGAGGCTCAGAATATAATTGTATAGTCCCGGCAGAATATTCTCATAGGGGAAATGCTCAGAGAAGGGAACCAGGTGAGTTTTATGATAATTCCCTTTCAATTCACCCTGATCATAGTGGAGTACTGAATTATAATTGACTCTTTTTTCACCGGTTACATAAAGATCATTATTTCCCAGAAAGAAAGGGACATCACCCTTCTTCATAAAAGTAAATAAATTCTGAATCATCTCTACCCTTCTACGCTCTGAACGGGTTTTCAGGTAATAGTTTATTGAAGGAACAAATGCTGTTTCTGACCAGATAATTGCATCGGGTTTTTCTTCCAAAGCTTCTTCTGAAATAAGAAATAATTTATCCAGTGCACTTTCAAAAACGTCTATTCCCGAACGCCATGAATTGATGTTGTGCTGGATAAGTGCGGGTCTCCAGACGGGTGAGTTGCTATAATCCACCCTGGAAACCAGACCATATACGTTAAAGAGGGTAAAGAGTACCAACCATATGACTGAAGGTCTTATCCATTCTCTATAAGTTACCTTAAAATTCACTATTCCTTTTTTAAAAGCATTTCCTATGACTACCGATGGATATATGACGATCAGTGTCACTCCGGAAACACCTGTTATATCGGCCATACCAATGAGGGATAGAAAATTATACTGAGTATATCCGATAACTCCATAGGAATAGCCGAGGAATCCTTTCGTTCTGAGATATTCATAGGCGACCCAGATAAAAATCTGGAGTATATACCCTTTTCGGGGAAACAGGTTATCCGCCATTTTCAGGGCGGGGAACAGTACCAGAAAATAAGAGGCGTATATGAGAGGGACTGCAACAAAAGCCATGGGGTCAAAGGTTGCCAGCCAATAATTAAACAGAGAATAACTGATGTAGCCAAAAAATGCACCGTATATTACAGACTTGATGAACCCTATTCTGTGGATGACGATAAAAACGGGAACCATAGCTATAAAAGCTAGAGGACCGATACCCCACTTGTAGACAAAACTGGGGAAGGAAAGAGCAAATAACAGTGCTCCTGCCGAGAGAAGCAGTAATTCAAAAAGAATCGTCAGCAGGTTTTCTTTACTGATAGCATTTTTTATATTCATAGCTGCACCTGTGTAGTTTTTTTATGAGTATATCGTAATTCCTTCTCATGGGTAAAGCAGATTCATTTGAATCTATTGCTTATGAATCTACGAGATAAGTATATTATAATAAGTTGAGACAATAGTTGTTGTCATTATTAATATGTGTGAAGAAGAACTGTATGAGACAAAAAAGCAGATAGAAACCTCAATTTACGAAAAGATCTGTGACTTGAAGACAGAAGCATGGGTGACAAATGAACCTGTTGCATTTGAAGAGAGATATTCAGGTAAGCATCAATATCTGAAGACAGGTGAGAGTTGGGGGAAACTCTTCGATTGCGCATGGTTAAATTTTCAGGCAGAGATTCCGGTTAAAAATAAAAAAAGAAACATGGCACTACTCATTGATGTCAATGGAGAGCTTCTTATTGTTGATAATAATGGCAATCCTCTGCGGGGTCTTACAAGCAAGGCATCTGAGTTCGATAGAAATCTTGGCGAGCCGGTAAAACACGTGTATCTGTTACCTCAGGTCTCAGCTGAAAAGGACCGAATTGGTATATGGGCTGAAGCCGGCTGCAATGATCTCTTCGGAAATGTGAAAGAAGAGAGCGTTCTGAAAGAGGCGGCATTAGTGATCTGTCACAGGGATATACGACAGTTGTATTATGATTTTGAATTCTTTCTGGACCTTTCAAACCATATTTGCCGGAAAGACGACAGGAATTATATCCTTCATAAACTGGAGACAAGTGCAGCTCTCTTTCATTCCCGTAGAAAGAATAGAATCAAGTCTGCCCTGGCACTGACCAGGGATCTCAGGCAGTTACACATTAAAAGTAAACCCATAGAAATTAGTGCCATCGGCCACTCCCACCTAGATCTTGCATGGTTATGGCCTATCAGAGAGACGAGACGAAAAATCGGCCGTACAATTTCCACTGTTCTGGAATTAATGGAGCGTTATCCCGATTACATATACGGATGCAGTCAGGCGCAGATGATTGACTGGCTCAAAGAGGACTATCCGGCTCTTTACAATAAATTCAGAGATAAAGTCATGGAGGGCAGAATTGAAATCCTCGGAGCCATGTGGGTAGAGTCGGATATGAATATGCCATCAGGTGAATCTCTTATACGACAGATTTTATATGGAACCCAATTCTGGAGGAATGAATTCCAGATGACAATAAACAATCTCTGGCTGCCAGACAGTTTTGGATTCAGCGGAATAATTCCTCAGATTATGAAAAAATCAGGAATTCTTTATTTTTCAACTATGAAACTCTGGTGGAACAGAACAAATCCTTTCCCCTATCACTCCTTCAGGTGGAAGGGAATAGATGGCACAGAAGCGTTGAGCCATATTCTTCCCGAAGGAACCTACAACAGTCCTGCATTGCCCGGTTCAATTGCTAAGATACTAAGGAAATACGAAACTCAGACAATGCCCCGTCATGCTCTTCTCGTCTTTGGTATAGGAGATGGTGGAGGGGGACCCGGTGCTGAGCACCTTGAGAGGCTCAAAAGACTAAAAGGTCTTTTCCAGAACATAAAAGTCCGTCAGAGAAAAGTTAGTGATTTCTTCCATCTCTGGGAGCAAAAAAAGCAGGATTTCCCCACTTGGGAGGGAGAATTGTATCTTGAAAAACATCAGGGGACATTTACCACGGAAGGAAGAAGCAAATATTTCAATAGAAAAATGGAAATTCAGTTGAGAGAACTCGAGTATTATTCTCTTTTGGACCTATTACTATGTGGATCTCCCTACGGATCTGAACAAATTGAGTCGTTTTGGAAAGAAACACTACTCTATCAGTTTCATGATATTCTTCCTGGAACTTCTATTAAACGGGTTTATGATGAATCGTGGAACCGCTATGAAGTATTAATGAAAGAATCAGAGAGAATGATAGGGGAACATCTGAAGAGCATCTGTGAAAGCTTAGACGGAAAGGGACCATTTTATTTCAACTCTCTTTCATGGGAGCGATCACAGTGGATCTTTTATAATAAACAGTGGATAAAAGTACATGTTCCTCCCATGGGAATTTCTAATGTTATTGATGAAATCTATCGTTGGGAAGAAGATGATTTCCTGTGGTCAGATAATTCCATGGAAAATAAATACATCCGAATCATCTTTAACGAAGATGGAGCGATCGACTCTCTTTTTGATAAGATAAACAAACGGGAAATCTTGAGAAAAGGAGAAGAGGGAAACAGATTAATTATTTTTGAAGATGGAGGTGATGCCTGGGATTTTGGAAAAGACTACCGCGACTTTCCTTGTGAAAGACCTGAGTGTCTTTACAGTAGAACCGAAAGAAGAGGTCCTGAACTGGTCAATCATCAGAAATACCGATTCCGAGATTCCCATATGGAACAGGAAATCGGCCTCTTTGTTGATGAAGGAAAAATCATTTTTAGAACAAAAGTAGATTGGGACGATCCCGGGAAAACTCTCAAAACTGTTTTTCCTGTGGATCTTAAAGAGGGCAAAGCCATATGCGATATTGATTTCGGGTTTATAGAACGCCCCATTGGCAATAGAAACAGCCTTGAAAGAGCAAAGGATGAAATTCCCGCCCATAAATGGGTAGATATATCTGGTTCGGCCTATGGAGCAGCACTTCTCAATGATTCAAAATACGGTTATAGAGTCAAGAATGGAGATCTTGAATTGACTATGCTTCGCTGTGTCCCTATTCCGGGAGAAAAAAAAGGATTTACAGACAGAGGGTCTCACCACTTCACCTACTGCTTCTATCCCCATAAAGGAGATTGTATTGAAGCTTCCGTAGACCGCTGCGCTTATGAAATGAACTCTCCTCTCAGGCTCGTTGATGTAACTGGAAAAGGAGGTCAAAAGAAAACTGTTCAATCTTATTTCTCTACAGGGGATTCCCCGCTTTTAATAAAGAGTATCAAGAAAACAGAAAAAGGAGAGGGAATTATCATTCGCTTAGTAGAATCATCAGGTAAAAGAGTCTCAACTATTCTGAATTCTTCTTTTTTTGCCACACCAGGAAACCCCAAAGCTTCGATTGTCAATCTGCTTGAAGAGTTTGAAAATGATCTTTTGATAAAAAAGGGCTCCATAGCATTAAGTGCGGAGCCCTTTGAAATAATAACAGTAAAAATTGATATTAATTAATTCTCTTTTCGCTATCTTTATCAAAAAGATGCAATCTCTCTCGATTGAAATCCAGTCCGATTGTATCGTTATAATTCAGTTTCATTTCCGCCGGAACAATCATCTTTACAATATTATCATCGAGATTCAGCGCCACGACCTGATGAGATCCCTGTGGTTCAATAACCAGAATACTCTCTCTGATTATAGCCTTCTCCTCAGGCACAATGATAAAGTCCTCAGGCCGGACTCCCAGTACAATTCCCTTGCCCTCAGGTTGAGCAGGATTTTGAAAGGATTGGAAGGATTTCAGTGGATCTGATCATCAAACTGATAAACGGAGAAAAACCTCTGCCCTTAGATACTATTGTACCCACGGAACTGATTAAAGGGAAAACTGTGAGGAAAGTTTAAAAAATAGGAGCCGATCGGAATCGGCTCCTACCAGATATATAATTATTTTTTACTGTGGATTTTTCTATCATGAGCAGATAGATATACTTTTCTCAATCTGATCTTGGTCGGAGTTACTTCAAGCATTTCATCGTCTCCGATAAATTGAAGACCTCTTTCCAGAGTCATGGGAATAACCGGAGTTAATGTAACAGCATCGTCTTTACCCGATGCTCTTACATTTGTAAGATTTTTGGCCCGGCAGGCGTTAACATTCAAATCACCGTCTTTATTATATTCACCGATTAACATTCCTTCATATACGTCATCTCCCGGAAGAATAAACAGTTTACCTCTGGGTTCCAGATTAAACAGTCCGTATGGAACGGCTTTTCCCGACCTGTCGGCGACGAGACTTCCCGTATGTCTTGTGGGAAAATCACCTCGGTATTTTTCATAACCGGCCAAGAGGGAATTCATAATTCCAGTACCGCGGGTATCTGTAAGGAACTCATCGCGATATCCGATTAGAGATCGGGAGGGAACGGAAAATTCAATTTTAACACGTCCGCTCTGCTCATATGTCATAGCCGTGAGCAAACCCTTTCTCTTGAGTAATTTCTCTGTTACAGCACCACTGTATTCTTCAGCGCAATCAACCGAGAGATTTTCAATTGGCTCCATTTTTACACCATCAACTTCTTTGTAAATGACCTGAGCTCTACCGACAGAGAGTTCGTATCCTTCACGTCTCATAGTTTCAATCAGAATAGCCATCTGGAACTCACCACGTCCCTTAACAATAAAACTTTCTTTTTCATCGGAGCGTTCCACCTGCATGGAAACATTGAGCATCGTCTCTTTTACCAGACGGTCATATATCTTTGTTGCCTGGACATGTTTCCCTTCCAGACCGGAAAGAGGTGAAGTATTTTTGGAAAACTTCATAAACACTGTAGGTTCATCTATTGTTAATCGGGGGAGAGCTTCCGTATTGTTTACGTTACAGATAGTGTCACCGATAGTAACATTATCGATACCGGATAAAACGATAATATCTCCTGTTTCAACTTTCGTTGCTTCAGTGAGAACCGGTCCGTTATAAACCTGGATTTTAGAAACTTTTAAAGGAATGGAACTGCCGTCTTCTTTGATACAGGCAAGTGATTCCTTAGCCTCGACTGAACCATTAATAATTTTACCAATGGCTAGTCTACCGAGATAATCAGAATAACTGAGGTCGGAAACAAGCATCTGAAAAGGTTTTGTTTCATCAAAGGTTGGTCCGGGTATAGTTTCAATAATAAGATCCATAAGAACATCGAGGTTTTCACCCTTCTCCTCCAGAGTCTTCATGGCTATACCATCTTTACCGATAGCATATAAAACCGGACATTCCAGCTGATCATCATCAGCATCCAGGTCAATTAAAAGGCTGTATACTTCATCAAGAACTTCAGCTGGTCTGGCATCAGGTCTATCGATTTTGTTTAATACGACTATGACGGGAAGATGAGAGCGCAGAGCTTTATCCAGTACAAATCGGGTCTGAGGCAATGGTCCTTCAGAGGCATCTACAAGAAGAATAACTCCATCGACCATGGAGATTGCACGCTCGACTTCTCCACCAAAGTCTGAGTGACCAGGAGTATCGAGAATATTAATTTTTGTGCCCTTCCAGTCTATGGAACAGTTTTTGGCGGCAATTGTAATTCCTCTCTCCCGCTCCAGATCCATGCTGTCCATGACTCTGTCATCAACATCCTGTCCATCTCTATATAAACCACTCTGTTTGAACATGGC
Source organism: Spirochaetaceae bacterium (assembly GCA_016342385.1). Lineage (GTDB taxonomy): Bacteria > Spirochaetota > Spirochaetia > DSM-2461 > DSM-2461 > Spirochaeta_F. The sequence goes on from JAEINM010000005.1 coordinate 22,265, forward strand.
ATCAACTAGTGTTGTTTTACCATGATCTACGTGAGCAATAATGGCAATATTTCGAATATGTGTGTTATTATTTGTTTTCATCACTCAGATATATATCATTCTAAGCTCATACCTTCAAGTAGGGATATTGTCAATTAAAAAATAACTATGATTATTTTCATAAATGTCTATGATAATGAAATAATAGGGATTAGAGATAAAATCTATCTATAATTTTTATAGTGTTAAGATTTTTTCACCTCTATACCTTGTATTTTTTTTCTTCTCAGGTACACTTCTTTAAATGCGATTCTACAAGTAGAATCCTTTATTCAGGAGAGGAGTGTTTACATTGAAAAAACAAATTGTCATTTCAGTATTATCAAAAGACCGTCCCGGAATAATTGCCGATGTTGCCGGTGTAATTTATGAATTAAATGGTGACCTGGCGGATATGAGTCAATCAGTTTTAAATGGTTTTTTCAGTATGAGTGTCATAGCTCAGTTCGATGAAAACACATCTGTTACACATATTATTGAAAAAATAGAAGCTATTGATTCGGAAACTGCCCTGGAAGTGATTGTAAAAGAAACAGGTTTTGATTCCATTAATCACAAAAAAGAACACCCCTCTGATATATACGTAGTAACAGGACAGGGTAAGAACAGGACCGGGCTGGTGGCTGCAATAGCCTCATTCTGTCGAAGCAACAACATCAAGATTATCGATTACGATACGAAGCTCTCAAATGATATATATTCCATGATTCTGGAGATTGATCTATCAAAGGCGGATTCTGCAGAAGATATTCACAATAAACTCGATGTTATGGCGGAGGACCTCGGTTTAAAAATCGTCATGCAGCATAAAAACCTCTTTGAAACTGTTAATGAAATCAGTCTCGACTAAATAAGGATAATCAAATGAAATCAGACCATATATTATCAACCATCAATATGATACAGAAAGAAAATCTCGATGTAAGAACTGTTACAATGGGAATTAATCTGATGGATTGCAAGATGAGTACTGTCGATGAAACCTGTACAAAAATTTATACAAAAATCACAGGTTGTGCAGGAAACTTTGTAGCAACTTGTAATAAAATCAGCAAAAAATACGGAATTCCCGTTGTCAATAAAAGGATTTCTATAACACCTATAGCTCATATTGGAGCGGGATTTATAAAAGAAGATTTTGTTAAAATGGCTATGACTCTCGATAAGGCTGCTGAAGAGGTGGGAATCGATATTCTCGGAGGATTCAGCGCTCAGGTTGAAAAGGGGATGACTCCTTCTGAGCTGGAATATTTTAAATCCCTGCCACTAGTACTCTCACAGACCAAAAGAGTCTGTGCATCTGTGAATATAGGTACAACAAAAAAGGGGATTAATATGGATGCCCTGGCTCTCTGTGGAAAAACCGTCAAAGATGTAGCCGAAGCCACAAAAGACCAGAACGGTTTTGGAGCGGCCAAATTTGTTGTATTCTGCAACCAGCCCGGAGATAATCCCTTTATGGCTGGAGCTATCCACGGTTTGGAGGAAGCAGATACTGTTCTCAATGTAGGAGTCAGCGGACCCGGAGTTATTGCCAGAGCTCTTGAAAGACTGATTGAATCAAAGGGAAAAAATAATCTGAAACTTGATGAAATTGCCGAAGAGATTAAACAGACAACTTTCCGAGTGACCCGCTGTGGTGAACTTATCGGAAGAGAAGTTTCTAAAGAAATGAATATTGAATTCGGTATTGTTGACCTTTCTCTGGCTCCTACTCCTACAGTGGGAGACAGTGTGGGAGAGATCTTCCAGATTCTCGGTGTAGACGATGTGGGAGCGCCCGGTTCAACGGCTATCCTTGCCATGCTGAACGATGCCGTAAAAAAAGGCGGAATATTCGCCAGTAAAACGGTTGGGGGACTCAGTGGCGCTTTTATACCGGTGATGGAAGATGCCGTACTGGCTGATGCTGTGGGAAACGGCTCTCTCACTCTGGAAAAACTTGAAGCCATGACATGTGTCTGTTCCGTGGGACTGGATATGGTTGCCATCCCGGGAAATGTCGATGCCGATACGATTTCAGCAATAATTGCCGATGAAATGGCTCTAGGTATGATTAATCAGAAAACAACCGCCGCCAGATTGATCCCTGTTCCGGGGATGGATGTAGGAGATTATGTCAGTTTTGGAGGATTGTTCGGAGCCAGCCCTATCCTTCCGGTAAAAAACATAGGGAAATCATCACGTTTTATAAACTGGGGAGGCAGAATGCCCGCACCAATACACAGTTTTAAAAACTAATAATCATATATTTAAATTGATTTATCTCTTTTCATCAAAAGGAAACTGATGGAGTAATTTTTCTGCTATATCCGTGGGATTTCCAGTTTCAGTGCTAAAATACTCTATCTGAATATTGGTCTTTTTCGTAATTCCGAAAGAATAACATTTATCATAGTATTGGAGAATAATTGAAGCCGCTGTGGGAATATCTCCCTCATCCAGAGCCTTCAAAGAAGCCTGAACTCTCTCATGACCAAGTCTTTTCTGAATTTTACTTATACCCTCTTTTAAAGGATTTAAACCATCTGAGGAATAGTCTGTACACAATCTGTCAACTCTGAATCTTTTATCCATTTCGAGAATTATCAGAGGTGCCGATTTCATCTGTTCATAAAAATTCTTAGGAATATACACTCTGCCAATATTTATGCTCTCATCTTCGACCCAGATTCTTTTCTCCAGATCGAAAGTTTTTACCTTTTCAAAAAGATGATTCTCAAATTGCTCTGTTGTCGGTTGAGGGCCCATACCTATTGATCCGAAAGCGGAACCGCGATGATTGGCCATTTTTTCCAGATTGAGAACCTGTTCTTTTTTATTTTCCAGTTCTACAAGGATTTCGGTTTTCCCACTCCCGGTTTTGCCTCCGAGAATGACAAGAGGATAATTGTAAGAAAAAGATTCCAGAATAAAGTGTCTGTAACTTTTATATCCCTCTTCAAGTCTGAGAACTCTATATCCCTTTTCATCAAGTAATTGGGAGAAACGCTGACTTCTCATCCCCCCTCTACTACAAAGCACGATAACTTCTTTCTCCGTAGAAATTCCCGATAATTTCCTGAGGTACTCCTCTATTTTTGGCAGGGCAAAAGATTCTCCCAGTTTTACAGCCTTTTCAACTCCGGCATTTTTGTAGATTAAGCCTATCTGTGACCTTTCATCATCAGCAAAAAGAGGGACATTATAACTTCCCGGGATATGGCCCTGCTTAAATTCAACAGGGGAACGGACATCAATGACAAAATGATTGTCTCTTTCAATAAAAAACTGAACCAGAGATATTACTTCTATCATATATCAGCTCAACTCTTCCGGTAAAAGGGGGTGTACTTTATTGTATCCCACTTCAATGATCTCTTTCCCTTTTCTATAGACAATAGAAGCGGAAATCCCTTTATCCGGTACGGGATGATCCTGTAATCCGAAAGAGATTTTCACTCCTCTGAAGATTCTGTCCTCCGCCAGGACATAACTTTTTTCCGATGGTACTAATTCGGATCTGATCAGTTGGAGTTCATGGACATCCCGTGAGATTTCTGAGGAAGTATTCTGAATATCCTCTTCCAGTTGTGCGATTGTATTGAATATTTTTTTCGAACTCTCTTCATCCTTGGGATTAATTGATTTCAACTGTTTCAATTGCTCATCAAGCTTATCCAGTTTGCTTTTCCTGGTTTCCAATCTTTTTTGTGCCGTAAAAAACTTCTCAATCATCTGAGGATGAATACCCATAATAATTGTGGTTTTTGCATCGTAGAGATTTCCTATTTTCTTACAGTGAATAATACTGCCGATAATGGAGAGCCCCCCGATCAGTTCTGCTCTCCTGCCCGAGAGAAAAAGACTGCCGACCACATCAATCTGGCTGTTCATGACAGCTTCTTCGGCGAAGATATCTCCTGCGCAACTGATTGTTGAACTCTCGATATATTTTGTAAGAA
>JAEINM010000006.1 GCA_016342385.1 Spirochaetaceae bacterium
AAAATCTCGCGAATCTGTCAATAAAGCACTCGCCGAAGACCGGATATTTATTGTTCCGGGTTTTTATGGAGTCTCCTCTGATGGGAAAGTGAATCTTCTCGGCCGAGGAGGAAGTGATTATTCCGCGGCTGCCATTACCAGCTGCATCAATGGAGAATCACTGGATGTATGGAAAGATGTCAACGGGTATATGTCTGCTGACCCGGCTTTGGTTCCCAAGGCGGGCAGAATTACAAACCTATCCTATAATGAAGCTGCTGAATTATCCTATTTCGGTGCAAAAATACTTCACCCCAGAACAGTTGAACCATTGTTGAACAGTGACATTCCTGTCAGAATTTTTAATATAGAAAATGCCGGAATTATAGAACCGCTGTCAATAATCGGCAAAGAGGAAAAAATAGAGAAAAGAACTGTCAAGAGTGTGACCTACAGTGATAGTTTTGCTATATTGAAACTTGAAGGGGCTGGTGTAGGAATTAAAGAGGGGATTCTGGCTAAAGTGACCTCCATGTTTGATAAAAACAGAATAAACATCAAATCGGTTGTCACCTCTCAGACAGCAATAAATATCTACCTGGAATCACCGGATCTGGACAGAGCCCTCAATCTCCTTAAAAACAGAAAACCTCATACAATCACCTCTATTATTCCTTATGATGACTTATCCATTATTGCTCTGGTAGGAGATGATCTGATACATTCTCAGGGACTGGCTTACAAGATGATCGGTTCAGTAGCCGAACAGGGAATAGATCTTAAAATAGTGTCTCTGGGAGCATCAGATTCTGCGGCTTATTGTGTAGTGGCAAGGAAAGATCGGGAAGAAGCGGTTAAAGTCATCCATAAAGCTTTTTTCGAAGAATAGCTTTAGTTTGTAAGAAGTTCTTCCAATTGAGTAAAAGAATTGACTTCATAGGTAGGGACCAGTTCGGTAGAGAGGGGAAATCGATGCGGATTATACCAGCATGTATCTATTCCATAGAGCGCCCCCCCCTTAATATCAGAACTGAGGCTGTCACCGATAATAAGAACCTTTTTTTTATCGGGAAATGAAGCCTCTTTAAATGCTTCATCAAATATTATTCTGTCCGGCTTGGCTGAACCGACTTTTTCTGAAACAATGAGCCCTTGAAAATATGTAAAAACGGGAGAAGAACCGATTCTTCTTCTCTGTACATCCCATAAACCATTAGTGATAAAAAAAAGCTTATAGATTCCTGAAATTGTCTGTACCAGTTCAAGAGCGCCCTCCAGAAGGAAATCACATTTCGCCAGTTCCTCGATATACAGATCACAAAACTCTTTCCCTCTACCTTCATAAAGGGCTAGTTTTTTGAGAGTATTATCAAAACGTTTGACTTTAACCTCCTCTGCTGTCACATCCCCTCTCTCGAAAGAGTTCCATAAAAGAGCGTTTTCAATTTCGTACACTTCTTTAAAATATTTATAGGAACAGGGGAATCCCACTTGATTAAACAATGACCTTAAAGAAGTATCTTCAGCCTTCATAAAATCAAACAGAGTCCCGTCGGCATCGAAAAATAATGTGGTATATTTCAAAAAAACTCCATTTGTTCAATTGGACCTGGAACTTCCTTCCTTACCTCAGGAACATTATTATCTCTATTTTTGGAAGTGAGGAGGTTTGAAACAGGATGAGCTGTCAGATCCTCCCACTGGGGTCTCATTTCATCCTTTACCTGTGAATATTTCAAATCTTTATCGAGCCAGATTTTCCTTAGATCGGGAGAGAGAATAAAAGGCATTCTCTCTTTAGTATTGTGAATCCGGGCACACAGACCATGAGCAGCAGTGGTCAGAACTGAAAATGTTTCATAGACTTGCCGACTTACCGGATCTATCCACTGATCCCATAACCCTGCCAGAAGGAAGGGCTTCCTGTCCTCTCTATAGATATAATAGGGATATTTTTTTCCCGATACCTCTTTCCATTCATACCAGCCATCAATGGGAACAGCACAACGATTGTTATCAGAGGGATTTCTGAAACTGGCTTTTTCATGAATCGTTTCAATTCGTGCATTAAAGGTTTTAAACCTGATTTCTCTGGCCGATTCATTATTTTCTGTCCAGGAAGGTATAAGCCCCCATTGCATAGGGACAAATCTGCGGGGATTGACATCTTTTAATACAGGCCAACGGGGAAGAGTGAATGCCGAAGAAAAATACACTGGCTTTATCAGACTGTCATCTATATAAGCGTTAAATTCCATGGCCATAATCTCAGCAGTCTGTACAAGTGAAGCATTGAAACACATTGCGCCCTCCTCTACTTCTATTGTACACCGTAATTCAAAATTATTTCCTGCAGATTTTTTTAAAACCGAAAGTTGCTAAGGCTGATCTACGGAACACTTACCCGGCACGACCAGAGTCAATGCTTCTGATTGTCTTATAGGGATAGATGCTGGAAGTATGGCCATCACTCCATTGAATGGATACGGCATAATTGCCGAGAGGTGTCACTTCAAGGGCATGTATATCCTGGGGGATATCTTCAGTTTTAAGCGTCTTTTCTCCACTATATTCATCGACACATAAGGCGCATTTACAGGCATCTCTGAGAATATGATTTTCTATTTCAATCGGTGGATTCCCTAACCAGGTAAATATAACCCTATCTGAGAGAAGCTTCACTTCAGGAGGGGCAACGGCATCAGCAGAGATTTTCCCCACCTGTCGAATGAGGGAATCAGCCAGATCGCTGTTCACAGCGTTTGTTTCATATGTGTCAAATGGTTTTGCCCTATTGGAATCAACCGGAATATGAGCAATTGTCTCTATCCCAAAGCGCTCTGAAAGATCACTTTTTTTCTCACCGAAAATAAAATGCTCTTTTTCACAGTTATCACAGATAAAATATGCCATGTTTTCCACAACGCCCAATGTGGGAATCTGTACCTTTTCAAACATGAGGATTCCCCGGGCTACATCGACAAGAGATAGCGATGATCTTGTCGTAACGATTACAGCTCCATCAAGTTTGATCGTCTGAGAGATGGTGAGCTGAATATCTCCTGTTCCCGGTGGCATATCTATAAACAGATAATCCAGCTCTCCCCATTCTACAGTTGTAAGCAGCTGCTGAATATAACCGGAAACCATGGGCCCCCTCATTATGGCCGGAGCATCTCCCAGAAGGAATCCGAATGACATAAGCTTTAAACCATTATATTCCATGGGAATTAGCATATTTTCTCTTTGTACAATCTGGGATTCATGAATATTGAACAGTGTGGGGAGGGAGGGACCGAAGAGATCCGTATCGAGCAGGCCGACTTTGAATCCCTTGGCGGCGAATTCACAGGCGAGAGTTGCCGCTATAGTTGATTTGCCCACCCCTCCTTTAGCTGATGCCACAGCTATGACATGCTTGACTTTTTTCAGGCTGTCACTGCTGTTGCCATATCGGGTCTGACGGGCTGTCATGACCACTTGAACCTTTTCGACTCCATCTATTGATAAAACCAGTTTTTCCGCTTCTGTTTTAAACATATTTTTTAAAGGACAGCCAGCTGTAGTCAGTTCAATAGAGAAACTGACTGAAGAGCCGTCAATAACCAGTTCTTTTATAAAGCCAAGGCTCACTATATCTTTATGCAGGTCCGGATCTTCAATCTGACTGAGAACCTTCAATATATCTTTTTTCTGTATCACTTTTAACTCCTAAGCATGTCCATGTATAATAATCAATTTCCCCTATATATACAAATTCAATCTATTACAAAATAGAGAATTTCATTTGAGAGAGGATTCCGGGACTTCATAAATGTATGCACCTCTTTACCTATTTTCTTAATCATAGATGATTCACCCTCCCAGAACAAATCCAGAAAGTGACCTGTCAGACAGACCGTCACACCGTATTGGACATGAGAATCAAGCATGCGTTCCGGTAGGGCTCTTGAAAAAAGATCCCGCTGTTCTTCACAGAAATATTCTCCATTAGCTTTTATATCTATCCAGAGATCCGCCCCATCATACATGGATTCCCACCGCTCAAGAAATGTATCCCTGCATAGAGTGAATACAATTTTTTTTCCATTTATGACTATACCCTTCTGAGGTTCGGTTCCACCGGGACTAAGACCAATAATATCGGTCTCAAATTCTGTAAGGAAATACTTATCCTGTTCGTAAATCCGGTTTCCCCGGGGCCCGTAGACAATAAGCCGGTTCAGGAGTCTGTTATTATCAGAATCAGAGGCAAAATAACTCCCACCCACAATGGTAACCGAATACTTTTGCGCCAGGTCTCCCCAGAATGTCAGCAGCTCTTCAGTCCCAACCGATTCATGAAAAAATAAATCATACAAGGAGCTGATGTTTCTGTTCTGCCCATGAATTTTTTGTAATATTTCCTCCATGGATTTACTATTACCAATAATATCAAAATAGGCTGTGGCCGCGGAAAATACAGAAGTATATTCAGGAAAAATGATTAAATCCGGTTGAAAAGTCTCCATTGCCTGTTGGACATTTTTCTCCATTTCCAGCTGAAACTGTTCATAGGAGCTGTAAGTGAATTCACTGATCTCCAATTGAACAGCAGCCACTTTTAACATTTGAGCATTGAGAACTATGATTGAATGGAAGAAAATAAATATAATAATAATTCTTTTCATGTTAATTATCATATAAGATATTAGAGAGAAGTCAAAGACGGAGGACCTATTGAAAAAACAGATTTTCTATTTTACAGGAACAGGAAACAGTCTCTCTATTGCCAAAAAAATCCACAACAATTTAAAGGATTATTCCATCCATTCCATTGCCGCCGAGGGGTATCTGGCAGAAGAAGAAACAGAGAAACAAATTATAATAGTAACTCCTGTATATATGCACAATATTCCCTACATAGTACGGAACTTTATCCAAGATTTACATGGAACGGGATTCTGTTCCATGATATTTGCAGGAGGCGGAGAGTTGGGAAAATGCATAGATATTATAGAAAAGATGTTTTCTGATAAATTTATCAGCCTCATATCACAATTTAATATTCCCATGCCCAGTAATTATACTCCTTTCGGAGCTCCCGACCAGGAGATTCAAAAGAAGCTTTTTAATAAAGCCCACTCTAGAATTGGTGAAATATGCCAGATGATTTCTGAGAAAAAGGTTCACACGGATGACAGTAATACTTCCTTTTTCAGCCGGAATATCCATCCGGGAATAGCCTATTCCATGGGATATAAATATCTTTCCTATCTGGGGAAAAGTTTTACCGTAGATTCAAAATGCGATAGCTGTGGCATTTGCGCCAGGATCTGCCCTGTTGATAATATACAAATGAATGAAAATAAACCCATATGGTTTCAGAACTGTCAGCAGTGTTATGCCTGCCTTCAATGGTGCCCTAAAGAGGCCATTCAGTACAAGAATAAAACATCCTCTATTGAACGATATAGAAATCCCGAAGTAACTCTGAAGGATATAATGACTTCCAATACAAAAACAAGCAGGGAGTAGAGATGAAAGTAGTTGTAGCAGCCGATTCCTTTAAAGGTAGTCTCAGTTCAGCAGAACTGGCTGAAGCAGTAGAGACAGGCATACATAAAGTATACCCATTGGCAGAAGTTATCAAAGTCCCGGTTGCTGATGGCGGAGAGGGAACAGTAGAAGCACTGGTCGATGGCACAAAGGGAATCTATCGGACTATTCAAGTCAAGGGACCGCTTATGACTCGGGTAACTGCACTTTATGGGATTACAGGAGATGGTAATACAGCTGTCATAGAGATGGCCTCCGCTTCCGGACTGCCTCTGGTTCCCGGGGACAAGAGAAATCCCATGAAAACAACAACCTACGGAACAGGGGAACTGATCAAAGATGCCCTTGAAAAGGGATGCCGGGAATTTCTGATAGGAATTGGCGGGAGTGCGACTAATGACTGCGGCATGGGTATGATGCAGGCGCTGGGAATAAAGTTTTTAGATGAAAAGGGAATGGAACTGGGGGCTGGTGGTGAAAACCTCATAAAAACGGCTCTAATCGATGATTCCTCTCTCATTCCTTCGGCAAAAGAATCCCGTTTCCTCATAGCCTGTGATGTCGATAATCCACTCTATGGCGAAAACGGTGCGGCCCATGTCTATGCGAGGCAGAAAGGCGCCGATGAACAGATGGTTCTGGACTTAGATGCCGGACTAAAGCACTTCTGCAGAATAGTCGATGAAAAATACAAATTTAATATGAATTCTCTGCCTGGTGCCGGTGCAGCCGGAGGTTTGGGGGGAGCTTTTGCCGCATTTCTCAAGGGAAAGCTCAAACCGGGCATAAATATTATCCTGGATAAAACAGGATTAGCCGAAAAAATGACTGGAGCAGATTTTGTCATAACGGGAGAAGGCCGAATTGATTTCCAGTCTGTCATGGGAAAAACACCAGTGGGAGTTTCTAAAATGGCGATGAAAAGGGGAATTCCTGTCATTGCCATAGCAGGAGCTGTAACTGATGATGCAGGAGTTGTTCACGATCACGGCATCAATTCACTTTTTTCCATAATGAATTACCCCATAGATCTGGAAGAAGCCATGGAACCGGATCGCACTACAATATTTGTGGAAAAAAATATTGAAGAGATTTTCAGACTGATAAAAACCTGCCAAAATAAATTCAGCTAGAATCAGGCGCATAGTCCCAACACTGAATCAGATTGAATTTCAGCCTGTGGTAAAAAAAGGAGGTTGTCACAGGGACAACCTCCAATATATAAACACTCTCTCAATTTAAAACAAACTAAACATCTAAATAAAGTTTTTTATCAGGAGAGAGTGTAATCTGTAGCAAATATCTTGCTGCAGGTCATTTTTTGATTTAATCAAATATCACTACCTCCCGTTTTTTATTTCATCTACTTATAATATAGTATAAAGAACAATCATTCTGCTAATTTTTTTTTACATTTCTTCAGGCATAGACAAAAAACAGCAGTCTATCCATAATACATATTATGAAATATAAGCTGGAAACGATCCCCGTATGGGATGCCTTTAAAGAAAACACTGAATGCCCCATATGCTACTTATCAGAAAAGGCGGAAGAGAGATATCTCAAATTTTATCTCGGTAGTTCGGTCATGAATCCCGAAACCAGAGTAGAAGTCAATAGAACAGGATTCTGTCCTGAGCACTTTTCAGGCTTGCTCCAGATGAGAAGTAATCACAGCCTTGGTCTGCTGACTCATACTCATCTGGAAAAAAGGATGGATTTACTGCAGGAACACCTTCAGGTATTAAAAAAAGAGTCGTCAAAATTAGCCGGAAAATCAAAGCTTTTGTCTTCAAAAAAACTGAGTAGTGCAATCAGGGGACTGGAAAAACACCTGGTAGACCATGAAGAGTCCTGTATGATCTGTACGGGAATCACCTACACAATCCAGCGGTATTTATACACAATCATTCATTTATGGAAAACTGATGGAGAGTTCAGAGATTTCTTTCAGAAGTCAAAGGGATTCTGTTTTCATCACCTGCCTGAAGTTTTGAATATGGCAGAAGAAGTACTGAACCCCGGAAAACTAAGTGAGTTTATAGAGGAATTGATTCCCATAATAGAAGAGAACAATAAACGCATTGAAAAAGAGATTCTCTGGTTTACACAGAAATTTGATTCCAAAAATTTTGAAAAGCCCTGGGGAACATCGGAAGATGCTCATTACAGGACCATTCAGAAACTGACCGGTAGAACGAATAATAGTATTAAGAGATAATACTACCCTTCCAGATCCGCCAGATGGCCTTTCATCTTTTCAATGGCAGTGGAAAACTCTTCCAGTTTCTCTTTCTCTTTGGCAATCACCTCTTCAGGTGCACGTGAGACAAAGTGCTCATTGGAGAGCTTCTTCTCTGTTCCGATTTTATTCTTTTCAGCTTTACCGATATTTTTTTTCAGCTTGGCAATCTCTTTTTCCACATCGATAACATCACGGATGAATACCAGGGCCTCATAGCCTTTCCCTACAGTGGCGACGGCACCTTCGGGAATTTCTTCTCCGCTGAGTATTTCAAAATCATCAGATTTGATCAGCATGGCAATCACATCTTTCTGTTCTTCCATGAACAATCTCTGTTCTTCATCGACTTTTACATTGACTCTGATTTTCTTAACCGGGGGAATAGTGAATTCAGACCGGACTGTTCTAACAGACTGTACAATATCTTTAAGAATCTCAAAGGATGCTTCCATCTGTTTGTTCTCGCGATCACTGGTAACTTCCGGGTATCTTTCGACAATAATGGCTTCACCGGCACCGGGCAGCTTCTGATAGATCTCCTCTGTCACAAAAGGGATAAAAGGATGGAGAAGTTTCAGAGACTCTTCGAGAACAGCAATCAGCATGGTCACGGCTCTATCCTTCTCTTTCTCATCCTTGTCATAGAGGTATAACTTAGAAGCTTCTACATACCAGTCACAGAAATCATTCCAGAAATATTCGTAGACCGCATGGCCCATATCATCAAATCTATAGGCATCCATAGCTGTTGCCACAGTCTTAACCGTTTCATTCAGTCTGTGGAGTATCCACTGATCAATGGCTTTCTTCTCAATTGTATCCTTATCGAGCATAGTTCGCCCTTCGAGATTCATAAGGATATAACGGGAAGCATTCCACACTTTATTGCAGAACTTGGAACCGATTTTTACAGTCTCCATATCCATAAGGATATCCTGCCCCTGAGCTGAGAGATAGGCCAGAGTGAACTTCATAGCATCGGAACCGTATTCATCAACAACATCTAAGGGGTCTATACCATTACCGAGAGATTTGGACATTTTCCGCCCGTCTTTCGCTCGAATCAACTGATGGATATAAATATCACGGAAAGGAACTTTTCCCGTAAACTCGAGTCCCGCCATTATCATTCTGGCCACCCAGAAGAAAATGATATCATAGGCGGTGACCAGCGCTGATGTGGGGAAAAACTTTTCCAGATCAGCCGTATTCTCCGGCCATCCCAGTGTTGAAAAAGGCCAGAGCCATGAGCTGAACCATGTGTCGAGAACATCTGTTTCCTGCTTAAGATTATTACTGTTACACTTACTGCAGCTTGTGACATCATCTTCCGATACAATCATCTCACCACAGTCATTACAGTACCACACGGGGATTCTATGACCCCACCAGAGCTGCCTGGAGATACACCAGTCCCGTATTCCCGTGAGCCAGTGTTTGTATGTATTCTCCCATTTTTTGGGATAGAAATGGATCTCACCATCTTCCCATGCCTTTAGAGCTTTTTCAGCCAATGGAGCCATCTTTACAAACCACTGCTCCGACATATAAGGTTCAACAACGGTCTTACATCTGTAGCAGTGACCGACCTGATGGGGCTGCTCTTCATCATCTTTATAGACTCCGGCGTCCTTCAATGCGGCAATAGTCGCTTTTCTGGCTGTTTTTACATCCATTCCTCTAAATTGTTCCGGCACATTATCATTCAGGGTCGCATCGGGATTGAGAATATTGATTCTCTCAAGGTCGTGACGGTTACCGATATCCCAGTCATTGGGATCGTGGGCGGGAGTGATTTTTACGGCTCCCGTACCGAATTCCATTTTGCAGTATGAGTCAACGATAATGGGAATCTTTCTGCCGGTTAGGGGTAGATCTACGGTTTTCCCGTGGAGGTGTTTGTACCGATCATCATCGGGGTGGACGGCAACCGCCGTATCACCAAACATGGTTTCCGGTCTGGTGGTAGCAATTCCAATAAAACCGCTTCCATCGGTAAGAGGATATCTATAGTGATAAAGCTTTCCGTTTTTCTCTTCATGGTCCACTTCATCATCTGCCAGAGCCGTTCCACAGGAGGGACACCAGTTGACCAGATACTCCCCTCTGTAAATCAGATCCTTATTGTATAAATCGACGAATACTTTTTTTACAGCTTTGGAAAGACCGTCATCAAGAGTGAATCTCTCTCTGGACCAGTCACAGGATGCACCGATTTTTTTCAGCTGATCCGTAATGATGCTATGGTGATTATCTTTTACTTTCCAGGTCTCTTCCAGGAATTTCTCCCGTCCCAGATCATGTCGACCAAGGCCTTTTGCTTTTAACTGCCTCTCCACAACATTCTGAGTGGCAATCCCCGCATGGTCGGTACCGGGAACCCATAAAGTCGGTTTTCCCAGCATTCTATTATAACGGGTCAATATATCCTGAAGACTGTTATTCAGTCCGTGTCCCATATGGAGAACACCGGTAACATTTGGAGGGGGAATGACGATGGTAAAAGGATCTTTATCATCATCTCCCGCCGGTTTAAAATACCCCTTCTCTTCCCAGAACTTATATAATCTATCTTCAAAATCTTTCGGATTGTATGTTTTATCGAGTTCAACTGCTTTCATTTAATGTTCCTTAAGTAGTTCTATAAGAAATAGATATTAGCAGATAGATAAGCTATTTTCAATAAGTTGATCTCTCAGTCAGGAATAACTTGATAAATGTAAGGCCCCTCCCGGTAATTGTCGCCTGCCTTTCTGCCCTATTCAGACATGGCACCATGTCTGAATCCCGAAGGAGGAGGAACAAAGAAATTAAGATTTAAAGCCTGTTTGTCTATTACCAATGAAATTATTGATTTATATGTGAATTAGTATTACTCTTATCAGTAGGAGTAATACTATGAAAATTACCCAAAAAGGTCAGGTTACTATCCCACAGGAAGTCAGAGAGCGTCACAATTTCTATCCCAATTCAAATGTCGAATTCGTGGAAGAGGGAGACCGTGTTTATATTATAAAAGCAGAGGCAGATATTGTTAAGGAAAGCCCCTTTGACAAAGTAAAGGGACTGTATAGTCTGAAACTTTCAACCGATGAGATTATGAAACTCACACGGGATGATGATTAATGCTAAAACCGGTCCTGATTGACTCCAATATACTCATTGATATCTTTTCCAATAATGATGAGTGGTTTCAGTGGTCGAGAGACCAGCTGACCATGCTGTCACAACAAACTCAGCTGTTTATCAATCCCATAATATACACAGAGATTTCTATCGGATTTGAAAAAATTGAAGAACTTGAAAATACTTTGAATCTGTTACCGATAAAAAACAGAGAGATTCCAAAAGAGGCTCTTTTTCTAGCTGGGAAGGCTTTTCTAAAATACAGAAAAAATAATGGAGCAAAATCAGCCCCTCTTCCGGATTTTTATATCGGAGCTCATGGAGCTGTTGAGGGGTGGAGCATTATTACCAGAGATCCTAGAAGAATGAAATATTATTATCCGGGATTAGATGTTATATCTCCGTAAAACTCCCAAAAAAATCAATAATCCATCGAACTGCGTCTGTTTTTTTATACAGAATTTTTCCGTTTATCTACCAAGAATTTCTCTTCGATAACCGGCAATTTCTTGTATTCAATCTTTTACAAGGAATATGAAGATAGTTGGAAATCAATGTGCTTAATCGGATGAGGGATTAAAAGCTTCTACACCTTCTCTTTTAGCTATGTTCATCAGTTTCTTATCAAGAGTCATTAGAATAGCACCAGATCTTCTGGCAAGTGTAAAATAGAACATATCATAAGCAGAATGATCTAATCGGATTGATTCATGAAGAGACTCAGTCGTAAATTGTGAAATATCATAATATTCATCAACTAAAGCAAGAGCCAGATTGAGCAGATCAAATCCTTTCTCCTCAGTGATCAATTGTGCTTTAATATATTTCCCTATAACATTGGTTACTTCAGCTTTATACAAATCAGTAGTAAAAACTTTTCTGCTATTTGAGATCTTTTCCTTTAATTGAATAGATTGTGAACGTTTTAATACTATTTCTATTCCTGCACTTGCATCCAGAACGACAATCATCTGTCGCGATCCTCACGAATGAGGAGTGCCGGATCAGGAAAACTATCAGCTTCAGCAACGTAAAGCTCATCTATCTCTTCAAGAACTCTTTTTCTTCTGGAGATATGCTCTTCTTTTAGATCCAAAGCCTTGCGTAAAAGAACAATTGTTTCCTGAGCAATACTTCTATTTTCTTTTTTTGCAACTCTTGCCAGATTTTCGTATAAATCTTCCGGAATATCTCTAACCTGTAATAAAGACATCAAGTCCTCCTGTATGCAATATTACTGCAAAATGCATCAACCGTCAAATTTGATCAATAATCCACTGAACTGCGTCTGTTTTTCTTTTCAGAGATTTTCCTTTTATTATCCAATCTCTTTTCTCTGGCGGCTCTGGAAGGTCTGGTCTTCTTTCTTTTTTTGGGAACGTGAAGAGATCCGCTAATCAGAGAAGTCATGCGGATCAGAGCTATCTCCCTGTTTTTCAGCTGGCTCCTTGTATCGGAGACGCTGATGACAAGCTCCCCTTCTTCATTGATTCTAGTATTGAGTTTGTTTTTTACCATTTCCTTCTGCGCATCAGATAGAATATCCATGGATTCGATATGCACTCTGGCAGTGACCTTGGTATTCACTTTATTGACATTTTGCCCTCCGGGACCTCCGGAACGAGAAAATGAGAGTTCTATATTTTCTTTCAACCATTCTACGATAGCCATATTCAATTCGCGATTCATGATATTATTATAATTCATATTAATAAAAACGTGTAGGGGACGGTCGCGACGTGTAGGGGATGGTCGCGACTATCCCCTACTTTTAAAATTGTTATTTTAATCATATAATTATTTTGATATTAAAATTTAAGGGAACAATAAATGGCTGATGACAAAAAAGTAATCTACTCCATGGTGGGAGTCAGTAAAAAACACAATCAGAAAACAGTTTTAAAAGATATATACCTCTCCTACTTCTACGGAGCAAAAATAGGAGTCCTGGGTCTAAACGGTTCGGGAAAATCAACTCTTCTGAAAATCCTGGCCGGTGAAGACAAAGACTTTATTGGTGAAACTATTCTCTCTGAAGGATATTCCATCGGTTATCTGGAACAGGAACCACAGCTGGCCCCCGAAAAAACAGTCCGGCAAATAGTCGAGGAAGGGGCCCAGGAAGTTGTAGACCTCTTGAGGGAATACGATGAGATCAACGGGAAATTCGGTGAAGAGATGACCGACGATGAAATGGATGCCCTTCTGATGAAACAGGGAAAAGTTCAGGACAGACTGGAAGCTCTCGATGGATGGGAACTCGATTCCCGTCTGGATCTGGCAATGGATGCCCTGCGCTGTCCCCCTTCAGATGCAAAAGTAGGTGTTCTTTCCGGTGGAGAAAAACGTCGCGTAGCCCTATGCCGGCTGCTGCTTAAGAAGCCTGATATCCTCCTCCTCGATGAGCCGACAAACCATCTTGATGCCGAGTCTGTTGCCTGGCTGGAACATCATCTTCAAAGGTACGAGGGAACCATTATTGCCGTAACACATGACCGGTATTTTCTCGATAATGTCGCCGGATGGATTCTTGAACTTGACAAAGGGGAAGGAATTCCCTGGAAGGGGAATTATTCCTCGTGGCTGGAGCAGAAGCAGAAACGCCTTTCTCAGGAGGAGAAGCAGGAATCTGACAGACAGAGAACTTTAAAAAGAGAACTTGAATGGATTAATATGAGTCCCAAAGGCCGGCATGCTAAATCCAAATCCCGTATAAATTCCTATGAGGCTCTCCTCAATCAGGATGCCGAAGAAAGAGACCGGGATCTTCAGATCTATATTCCTCCGGGACCGAGACTGGGTGATGTGGTTATCGAAGCCGACAATATCAAAAAAGCTTATAATGATAAATTACTCTACGACGATTTATCATTCAAACTTCCTCCAGGGGGAATTGTGGGAATTATCGGCCCCAATGGAGCCGGAAAAACGACTTTATTTAGAATGATAACAGGTCAGGACAAACCTGATTCAGGGATATTCAAAACAGGAGAAACTGTCGTACTGTCCTATATGGATCAGATGAGGGATAAGCTAGATCCTGAAAAAAGTGTCTGGGAGATTCTCTCTGAGGGACAGGAACAGATACAATTGGGAAAACGGCTGATAAACTCCCGGGCCTATGCGGCCAAGTTCAATTTCCAGGGTGCCAATCAACAGAAAAAAGTCGGGATTCTTTCGGGAGGAGAGAGAAACAGAATAAATCTGGCCATGATGCTGAAAGAAGAAGCCAATGTACTCTTACTCGATGAGCCGACAAATGACCTCGATGTAAACACGATAAGAGCTCTGGAAGATGCCATTATTAACTTTGCCGGTTCTGTGGTTGTAATAAGCCACGACAGATGGTTTCTCGACAGAATAGCCACACATATCCTCGCTTTTGAAAACAACAGCAGTGACGGTTTTGAAACCCGCCCTTACTGGTTCGAGGGAAACTATTCAGAATATGAAGAAAACCGCAAAAAGAGATTGGGAATAGATGCGGAAACACCCCATCGGATTAAATATAGATCATTGACAAGGGATTAATATATAAATGAATAAGTTCCTCCTTATTTTCACAATAATCTCACTTCTCTTTTCAACCTCCCTGTATTCTCAGGAAAGCGAAGCAGAGGATGAACTATATCCCATGAGAATTGCGTTGACCAATTTACTCTTCCCCCAAGGGGAACCCGGTCTAAACAGGATCAGGCAGGCTTTTCTGAGTGTGAAAAGAGAATTATTTATT
Organism: Spirochaetaceae bacterium; assembly: GCA_016342385.1. Classification (GTDB taxonomy): domain Bacteria; phylum Spirochaetota; class Spirochaetia; order DSM-2461; family DSM-2461; genus Spirochaeta_F. The sequence continues at coordinate 14,622 of JAEINM010000006.1, forward strand.
GATACGAATTATCGCTCAGTTGCCTATAAAAATATGCCGATTCCCACAAAGGGAGGGCTTATTCAGCCCGCACCACAGATGATTGCTTCAATCCTCATAGAATCGGGAATTCAACCGGAAGATAAGATTCTGATCATCGGTCAGAATACCCGGTATATAAGCAGTATAATCAATGAACTGACCAATAATATCTATGTTCTAGATCCCGGGATTACGAACAGTTCAGGGCTTAGTTATAATGTAAAGAAAGAATTAAGTTATTATGGTTGGGTGGAGGAAGCTCCGTTTCATATTATTATACTTTTCGGAGCCGTAGAAGAGATTCCGCAAAGCCTGATAAGTCAGCTGATTATAAACGGAAAGATCATTGCTCCCCTGACATATGGAACAGGTAGTCAGATACTAACGTCATCTATCCGTTATACAAATGGTTTTGAAGTACAGACAATTGGAGATAGTTATATTCACAGACTGAAATAGTCTTATCTGTTCCTGATACTTCCAGCCTGTCTCGATCTGTTGAGTTTTGCCATTTTCTGGTAGTACTCCGACTGTTTCTGTAGTTCTCTTATATCGGTTACATGAATTCTATTATTGACAATTTTCATTTTTGAATTGCCGAAAATCGTCTGAATCGCGGCATTGCCATCTTCAGAAGATAGACCAACCATTGTCAGAAGCTCTTTAGGACCGAATCCGAAGGTATGAGAGATATTTTCACTTAGATCAATTCTTTCTTTTTCCAGTTCGTTTTTAAGGGCGTCATACAACCGACCGACCGGGTCTTCCAGCATTGTATTGGCCAGCTGTTTGTACAGGGACCAGATTCTCTCTGCCAGTAGAATTGTCAATCGGGATATTATTTTCGGTTGATCAACAACCATCCCCTTAAAGTTCCCTCGGTTAACAGCCAGAAGAACCGTATCTTCATGAGCTATTGCAGAGGCACTCCTCGGTTTATCTTCCAGTAGAGCCATCTCTCCAAAAATATCTCCAGGCTTCAGTATAGCCAGCATAACTTCATCGTCATCTACAATTTTCGTAATCCTAACACTTCCCTTCTGTATAATATATAATTCCGGGCCGGACTCTCCCTCACTGAAAATCATTGTATCTTTCGGATACTGCCTCATAAATTCTGTGGAATTCTCCACATCGAGATGAGCTACAGTGGCATAAGGTTTTATTTTATTCATTCTCTCTGTGGCTACAGGAACATTTTTACCATCGGGACAATGTTTTATATACTTATAATATGCAAAATAAGCCTGATTAAACTGATTTTGTCTGGCGTAATATTCAGCGACTTTGAATAGATGGGGAGCTTCTATTTCTGCTGCGGCCTGAAATGTAAGTCTTGTCAGGGCCTGATCGAGAGCCCTGACTCTGGTGGAGAAAACATTAATAATTTTTAATGCCACAGGAGTATTGCGTTCAATAAGCATACTGTATTGATCTTTTCTGACAGAAATAAGTGTTACATCTGTAAGGGCTCTGGCATTATCAATATGTGAATGAGTAGACATGGTGGAGACAACACCAAAAAAATCGCCGGGGTTGAGAGTTTGACCACCCTGCTCTTCTTCTATTTCAAATTCTTTTGAAAGTATGACTTTACCGCTTCTAATAATAAAAAAACGATCAGCCATTTTACCTTCAACGGTGATAAAAGCACCTTTTGTAAAATTTACCAGCCCAAGTTGAAGTGGATTCGCCATCTGTACTCCCATGTTCTCATCTAAACTATAGTATAGATTTCGAAGAGAATATTTGTCAATTTTCAAAGAGAGAAAAGACCAGTTTATCGCAGAAACCGGTCTTTTTTTCTAACTAAAGATTTTCATAGAGAGGATATTCACCGCAAAGAGCAGAAACATCCTTACCGATTGCCTTAAGTTTTCCTTCATCACCACCACTTTTTAAAGCATCAATAAGGAATGAACCAATTTTTTTCATCTCATTTTCCTTCATACCTCTTGTCGTAACAGCAGGAGTACCGATTCGAATCCCTGAAGTGATAAAAGGACTTTGAGTATCAAAAGGTATACCATTTTTATTTACGGTAATACCTGCTGAATCCAGCCATTTCTCAGCATCTTTTCCTGTGACATTAATATTCCTGAGATCAGCAAGCATTAAATGGTTATCAGTACCACCAGAGACGATTCTTATACCGCCATCATTTAAAGTCTGAGCCAGGACAGCAGCATTTTTAATGACTTGTATCTGATATTCTTTAAAGTCCGGTTGTAAAGCTTCAAGAAATGCGGCCGCTTTACCCGCAATGACATGCATGAGCGGTCCCCCCTGAATTCCGGGAAAAACCGTACCATTTAATAATTCAGAAAATTTCTTAGTCCGGCCTGATTTAGGAGCAACAACGCCCAGATCATTATCACGGTCTTTTCCCATTAGAACCATACCGCCACGGGGACCTCTCAGGGTTTTATGAGTTGTTGTCGTGGTAAAATCCGATGCATTTAAAGGAGAAGGATGGACACCAGCCGCAACTAGACCGGCAATATGAGCCATATCTGTCATCAGATAAGCTCCCACTTCATCTGCAATAGCTCTGAATTTATTAAAATCCAATATTCTAGGGTAAGCGGAAGCTCCAGCAATAATCATTTTGGGTTTTGATTCTTTTGCAATCTTCATAAGATTGTCATAATTAATTGTTTCAGAATCTTTATCGACTCCGTAACTGACAATATTGTACAACTTTCCTGAAAAGTTTGCAGGAGATCCATGAGTCAGATGACCTCCATGAGCCAGGTTCATACCCAGAACAGTATCGCCCGGTTTACAGACTGTAAAATAAACAGCCTGATTTGCCTGACTTCCCGAATGGGGCTGTACATTGGCGAATTCACAATTAAAAAGCTTTTTTGCTCTTTTTATTGCAAGATCTTCTGCTATATCGACAAATTCACAACCACCGTAATATCTTTTACCCGAATATCCTTCGGCATATTTATTAGTCAGTACAGTTCCTACCGCTTCAAGAACTGTTTCAGATACTATATTTTCCGATGCGATCAGTTCCAGGTTCCCTTTTTGTCTACCAAGTTCCTTCTGTACTGCCAGGAATAGTTCCCGGTCTTTTTTCTCTAAGATTGACATACATGCATCTCCCCGTAAAAAATTCTTATATAGTTTAATAGATCGCAGTAATTCTAACATCAGACCAAAGAGAGTGCAATTCTATTATATCCTTGCCGGTCTCAATCTGATGAGTAATAAAACTATATTTATTACTGCTGTATATGATCCCATCAGGGAATAGTCTCGGAATACTCCGCTCCCCCCGATTGAAAGATATATGCTGATTATCAATGTTTCCCCAGTAATATTCAACCGGATTTTCCTTATTATGTTCCCAGGGCATTCCATCTGCCAGTGCAGGATCCAAAGGGAACCAGCCGAATCCCTGTATAAAGAATTCACACCACCAGTGATCTCTCACATTCTTATTTTTATCTACAAGTATTCCGGCGACAGGTCTGGCGGGAATACCGCTGCTCCTGGCCATAGCTGTAAATAGAAAGGAATAGGCCTGGGAATCTCCAATCTGTGAATCAATAACAAACCCGGGATCCCTGTTTTCTATTTCATCACTATAGGTCAATCTTGTATTTACATAATCATAAATGGCTTTTGTTTTATCAAAATTACTGTCTTTTCTACGGGTAACCGATCGAGAAACATTTTTTATCCTTTCAGAAGTAGAAGGAATAGATTCAGTAGATTCAGTATATTTAATATACAGTGGTGATCTAGTGTCATAGGAATCAATTATTTCAGTAGGGATTATATTATAATTTCTCTCATAAATATCAATAATTGTGTTGTGCGATAAAAAAGAAGCTTTCATATCCTGTGTAAAATGAATTCTATATTCATATAGATCGATATATGAGCGGGTACTCGGGATATGAGAATCAGGCAGATTAATAATGTTTCGCTGATAAATCGTCTGAACAGGAGAAACGAACCAGACGATTGACATAGCTTCATCTCCCCTTAATTCAGCATTTAGTGAGACCGCTTGATTCAGCATATATGTTCTCTTGTTCTGTAAACGGATTCCACTATTTATAAGCGCCTGCTCAAAATATACGGCATTGCTGTAGCCCTGCTCCGTTTCGATGTACACATCACCTGTTGTGGCGTATTCAGGAAGATGTATGCGGATCTCCTTATTTTCCCAACTAATGATGTGATCATCGGAAACAGTGAGAAAATTTTCAAGTTTTGATTCCCCTATAAGAGAATCACTTTCCCGGGAGTGAATAGTTGAGAACAGTATTCGGGAGTTTTTTGTGTTATATCCAAAGTTATCACCTCTGATAGTTAATATAGATCCCGCTCCGCCTTCAGAAGGATCGATGGTTTCAATAAAGGGTAATCCCGGTAAATACGCTCCTGTTCCGATAAAGGGAATGTTATCATCGAGCACAAGTACGACGGGCTCACTTCGTCCCCGATCTGTTTCAATTGAAACCAGTCCTGAAGATACTTTTTCCGGTATAGTGATTTCTATCGAATTATCAGACCACGAATGAATATATTTTGAAAGAATATCTATGGAAGATACATAAATTTTTGAGCTTTCACGCTCGCTACCAAAATTCTTCCCTTTAATAAGAAGTGGATCTCCGACTGAAAGAATATTGGGCGATAAGTCCAGAATGACCGGTTTACCTTCTGCAATCCTTGTATTAATGACAAAGGCGATAATGGATATTATCATCATAAGGCCGGGTATGGAGACTATGAGCAGTTTTTGTTTTTTTTCCATTATTCGCTTATTTCTTTTTCTCTTTCGAAAGGTATGATTTTTATCCCCAGTTCCATGTAGAGACTGCCTCCTGTTAGTGCTTCCTGCGTTTTCAATCCCAATGGATAGAATAATATCAGTTCTTCCAATTGGAGATTAATACTCTTAAAAGAGCTTCGAAACTGCACGCCGTCTATAGCTTCACGCCAGAAATTACTCATGGCAGTAAGCATATAGGACTCTTCATCGATCTTAAAAGGTGTCAATTCTATGGAAAGTTTTTCATTTTCGGTTTCAAAAATCAGTGTAACAGTTCTTCCGGGAATCGTGACTTTTTTTAGATCAGATTCCCAATAATCCTCACTGTCATGTATGACAATTCTTGAATGAACTGATATTGTCACAGCATCTTTGAGGAGACGATTAAGTGTTTCCTCATTTGTATCATCGGAGTAGAGAACAGCTTTCGTTAATACACAGAGAATCAGTAGAACATTTCTTTTTCTGATCAAGGAGAAGCACTCCCATTATACCCGACAGACCTGATCAATTGAGAATCTCCGTTGAAAACAAGATTGACATTCGCGGGAAGTTCAACGATTGAGTTAGATGAGAATTCGTCGTTCAGAGATGATTCCATCATTCTCAGCATTTCATCTATTTTGTCTCCAGGAAGATTTACTGTCTGTGTCTGGGAATTTTCATTTGCCATATATAGACGATTACTTCTATTGGTTGTGAGCAGATTTGTCCCCAAAGCTGCTGATGCAATGAGAATAGCGGCGGCAGCGGCGGCTGGAAGAGGGATTTTCCGTTCCCAAAAACGAATGGAAACAGAGACAGTCCTTTTCTCCCGGATTCGAACTTTCACTTTATCGAGAGAATCCTTAAAATCGGGGATTGGTGCAGAATGAAGCAGATCTCTCTGTCTCTGTAATTCCTTAACATAAAGACTGCATTCTCTGCAACTTTCCAGATGTTCAGAAATCTTGCCGGACCATTTAAGGTCAACTTCATTATCAAACCAGGCAGATAATATACTTTTATCAGGGCACATACACTTCTCCCTTCTCAAGATATTCACTCAAGAGTTTTCTTGCTCGGAACACTCGCACTTTGACATTTCCCTCCGAAATCTTTAAGGATGCTGCAATATCCTTATAGTCCAATTCTCCATATTCTTTTAATATTAAAACCATACGCAACTTATATGGTATCTTCAACAACGCTTCCTGAACAGCTTTTTTTGACTCATCTTCAAGTATTGTTTTTTCACCTTCATTAGTCTCCGGTCTTTTGGGCTCATGATAAAATTTTTCATACGCCAGTCGTTCACGGCCTTTCCTCTTTTCATGATTGTAGGCCAGATTTTTCACAACCCGGATAAGCCAGTATCTTGCCTGATCACCCGATGGAAGTTTATCCCTTCGCTCATAATACCGGATGAATGCTTCCTGACAGAGATCTTCACTGACAGACACACTTCCGGTGATTCTATACACTATTTTAACCAATATGGGAAAGAACTGATGATAAATATCATCAAATCCTTTCTCCATATCTATTTCGTTACTCATATATTTAACAACTACCTTTAGTCAACGTTACATTATTTTTATTTTTTCCTGAGATATGTGCCTTCAGGAGAATCTACTAAAACATAACCTCTTTTATTGAAAATATCTCTGATTTCATCAGCCCGGTTATAGTTTTTTTCTTTTTTTGCCTCTGCCCTCTCATCTATGAGTAATTGATCTTCTTCAGATATTGTACTTCTCTCATCTTCAACTTCATATGTGTTCATTTTCAGACCTAGAACTTCGTCCATCTTAAAGGCAACAGCCAGCTTATCTTCATCAGTTACATTATTATCCTTCAGAAGTCCCCATAAATCGGCGAGACATCGGGGAGTCATGAGATCAGAGCTAATATGATCATTAAAATCCATTAAGCGGCTCTTTGCAGATTCTCCCAGCCTTTCAAGAGATCCGGGTTTAGTATTCTCTTTCAATGAACCTATCTTCTGAATCAGATTTTTCCTGGCAGATGCTGATGATTCCAGAGACTCCCATGTAAAAACCAATTGAGACCTGTAATGCCCACCAAGGAGAAAATATCTGAAATCAAGAGGATCAAAACCTTTTTCAACCAGAGACTGAAGTGTGAGAAAACCTCCTTTACTTTTAGACATTTTCCCTGTTTTCATCAGAAGGAATTCGTTATGACACCAGTAGTTTACCCATTTCTCGCCATTGGCCGCTTCCGACTGGGCGATTTCATTCGTATGATGAACGGGAATGTGATCTATGCCACCACAATGTATATCGAAATGAGATCCGAGATATTTACAGCTCATGGCGGAACATTCAATATGCCACCCGGGATAACCTTTTCCCCAGGGAGAATCCCATGTCATAGCCTGCTTTTCGAATTTGCTCATAGTAAACCAGAGAACAAAGTCCTGAGGTCCCCGTTTATTCTGGTCGACCACAACTCTGGCTCCATGCTGCAGCTCCTGTTTATCGAGAAGAGCCATTTTCCCGTATTCGGGAAACCGGGAAGAATCGAAATAGACATTGCCTCCGGCAACATAGGTATACCCCCGGTCCTCGAGCTTTTGAATCATTTTTATCATATCTTCAATATGTTCTGTGGCTCTACTGTACATAGTCGGTTTGAGTATATTCAGACGATTTGTATCTTCTATAAAGGCATCGGTGAAGAATGCGGCTATATCCCAGACGGACATTCCCTTTTCCCTGGCCGCTTTGATCATTTTATCTTCACCATCATCACCATCATCTGTAAGATGTCCCACATCGGTTATATTCATTATATGTTTAACTTTGTATCCGGCATATTCAAGTGTTCTTCGTAAGATATCCTCGAACATAAAAGCCCGGAGATTTCCTATATGAGCATAATTGTAAACCGTAGGACCACAGCAGTAGAGACCGACGTTACCATCTTTAATGGGTTTAAATGGTTCCAGTATACGTCCGTCCGTATTAAATAAATTTACAGTCATCTATGCTCCTTTTCCTGTTGTAATATCCCGGTAAGAAATTTAATATATGCTAGTGACTAAGTTAAGTGAAAAAATTAAAAAAATCAACATAGCGGGTTCAGTCCGTTTCAATGTGAGACTTAAAGATTTCACAACCTTTAAAACAGGTGGGCCTGCGGATATATTCATAACAGCTTCAGATGCAGCTGATATTATAAAAGCAAGACAGTTTGCTGCAGAAAACAATCTACCGGTTTTTATACTCGGAGGTGGTGCCAATATCCTGGTTTCCGACAAAGGAATAAGAGGCATAACACTTTATACAGGTGAAATGAACCAATTTACAGTGGAAGACAATAAACTGATAAGTCATGCGGGGATTACAGTAAACAGACTGGCTGAAGCAGCAATGGAATCATCTCTTTCGGGATTCGAATTCATTTACGGAATGCCCGGAACGGTTGGTGGCGCTCTATGGATGAATGCCCGATGTTATGGAAGTGAGATATCTCAGATTTTCCAATGGGCCGATGTCATTAATGACAATAACGAAATAGAAAGAATCTATTTTGAAAAAAAAGACTGGGCATACAAACAGTCACCCTTTCAGAGTAGAGGTTTGTTTATATACAAATGCTGTTTTTCTCTTGAAAACCAGGATAAAGAAGCAATACAGAAAGAAATGAATAATAATTATAATGATAGAATAAAGAAGGGACATTTTAACGCCCCCTGTGCAGGCTCTATATTTAAAAATAACCGGTCATTTGGAAAACCATCGGGTCAGATCATTGATGAAGCTGGTTTACGGGGTCTGAGAATTGGAAAAGCTGCTGTTTCTGATTTCCACGCCAATATTATAATCAATGAAGGAGATGCAAAAGCATCAGATATTTTAGACCTGATTAATCTTGTCCGGAAAAAAGTAAAAGAACAGACCGGATATGATCTGGAACCGGAGATAATCCCCGTGGGAGAATGGAGGTAGAACATGCAGCACCTGCTTGAAAACATCAAAGAATACATGGACCTGCTTGAAGACACTCAGCTAAAAGAAACTGTCAGCCATTTAACTGTTGCAGAGTTGATTGATGTGTGGGACTTCTTCAATAACAAGGAAAAACTCAGACTGTTTCTACTGCTCGATCATGAGATGAAGAGTAACTTTATAAGTGAATTATCTCCTACTGACCAGGAATATCTCATTGTAGAATTATCGGAACACGCGACAAAAAATATGCTGAAAGAGATGGAACCCGACGACCTTGTTGACCTGATCCAATCCATTAGTCCTGAAAACAGGGAATCCCTCTGGCAGAATATGAGTGAAGAGTCGAAGCGGGAGACGGAGTTCCTTCTCCGCTTTGATGAAGATGATGCGGCAGGCCTGATGACTCCGCGCTATGCGGCTATACAGGGTGAGATTACAGTCGATCATGCGCTTAAATTTATCCGCCGGACAATGGATGAGCTGGAAACTATTTATTACATCTATGTCCTGGATAAGCTCAAGCGCCTAACCGGTGTTGTATCCCTCAAAGAGATTCTGGCGGCAAAAGACAATGAAGTTGTCTCGGATATTATGGAAGAAAATGTTATTTTTGTACATGATGATACAGACCAGGAGGAAACGGCCAAGGTTCTGGAAGACCACGACCTCCTTGCTATCCCCGTTGTAGATAAATTCAACAGATTGCTGGGTATCATTACATTTGATGATGTTATAGATGTTATCCGGGAAGAACAGACGGAAGATATCTATAAAATGGGTGCCATGGGTGGAAATACCAACAGCTATATGGACTCATCTGTAATAGCTCTGGTAGTAAAGAGACTTCCCTGGTTAGTCATATTATTACTGGCAGGAACCATAACGACGAATGTACTCGATGGATTTAACGAACTGGTCATGGCCGCAAGTTTTCTTATCTTATTCATCCCCGTCATTACTCAGACAGGAGGAAACTGCGGAACTCAGTCTTCTACACTTATGATTCGAGGTTTAGCCACTGATGAACTCCACTTCCGTGATATCTGGAAAGTCATGGGAAAAGAGATCCTCGTGGGACTTATCATAGGAGTATCAACAGGGATTATCATTTTCCTCAGAGGGATGTTCCTTCCTCCGGGTATAGAGTTTATTGAAGCTTTCACTGTGGGAATTTCACTCAGTTCAGTAGTCATTTTCGCCACCGTACTGGGAGCGCTTGTCCCCTTGCTGATCCATAAATTGGGAGTGGATCCCACAGTTGCTGCCGGACCGCTTATGTCGACTATCATAGATGTTATCGGACTGACAATATATTTCAAGGTGGCGATGCTCATACTGGGAATCAAATAGACAATGGATCTGTATCTGCGGGATTCTATCTCTTATGTAAATATACATGGACCTGATCGACTGATAAAAAAAGAAGCCAGGAATTTATTTCTCGGATCTTGTTTTGCAGAAAACCTCTATAACTTCTATAAAAAGAACTATATAGACTGCCTGTTCTCTCCTTTCGGGAATATTTATAATCCTCTTACTCTTGCCTCTTCCCTAAGTCGATTGTGTATAGGAACTCCTCTGGTACGGGAGGAGTTATTTTGTCACAGAGAGATGTGGCGTCATTTTGATTTTGACAGCCGTATGATATCAACAGACCGGGATGAATTCTTAAGGATTATCAATAATAACCTGGCAGAGGCACATGATTATTTAAAAAAATGTCACTATCTTTTTCTGACTCTGGGAACTTCTTTTGTATACAGGAATAGGGAAACAGAACAAGTTGTCAATAATTGTCATAAGCTTCGGGCAGATAATTTTACCCGAGAAAATGCATCCATTAATGAGATGAAAAAATCCATGGGCTATGCCCTGGAGAGTGTAAAAAATTTTAATCCTGAGATTCAGATAATTATAACCTTAAGTCCTGTGAGACATTTGAGGGATAATGCTGTAGAGAATTCCCTTAGTAAAGCACGATTGCGCTGTCTCATAGACGAGCTATGCGCACAATCTTCTAATATGTGGTATTTTCCCGCATATGAAATTCAGTTGGATCAGCTGAGAGACTACCGTTGGTATGATAGAGATCTGAGTCACCCCTCACCCATTGCGATCGATTATATTATGAACCGGTTCATCCATGGGGCAGCCGATGATAATTTTATATCCTATCTGGAAGATATGGAAAAACTGAATGGAATACTGAGTCACAGGATTCTCCATCATGAAACAAAAGAATCTGTCAGATTTCAAAAGAGCAGGAAATTAAAATTTAATCAGATGATTGAAAAATATCCTGAAATGCACCTGCTGAAAGAACAATACAAAACACAATTCCCGGGAATGTGATGATATATTAAT
>JAEINM010000007.1 GCA_016342385.1 Spirochaetaceae bacterium
CGGGGGATTTAGGGGACCTGGATTAAAGCAGATCTCTTTTCCAGGAACATACCAAAACTTGTGGGTAATAGTATGTCCTCAAAGGGGAGAGGGTGGAAGGAGAATATGATGGATTTCGAACAGTTATACTGAGTGATTTAGATTGAATTACCTTTCAAAGAGACCGATTGGGGACGTGGTAACATGATTGTAATGTCAGAGCCCTCTTGGGAAGTGGAAATTTTCATTTGACCCTTATACTTTTTAAGGGTCCGCTGTACAGAAATCATTCCCAGCCCTGTACCGGAACTCTTGGTTGTTCTTCCGACCTTGAATACAGTGCAGCTAAAGCATTCACTCCTGCAATCCCGTGCCATGCAGGCTTTTATTCCCGGACCATTGTCGGCAAAGCTTATTGAGCCCATTGAGATATCACCCTTTATAGTAATGGTGAGATGAGGAGTGAAGCAGCCCAATTCCTTTTCCCTGGAAGCTGCCAACTTTTCAATTAAAGCTTCGTAGGCATTTTTAATCAGATTTTCAAAAATCTGGGACACTTCAGAGGTATGACCGAAAAATCGGACTTCATCCTGAAAATCCTTGTTGACTTTAATTCTCTGAAACTCCTTGTTGATGCTGAAGACTTCTATCAGGCTGTGAAGGAGATCATTAATACTGAACTCCATTTCCTCTTCATTCTGGGAAAACCGGGCTAGGGTCAGAATATTCCGGATTTTCGCCTGGAGTCTTCTGTTTCCGCTGCTCACATATTTTAAGACCGGATGGTCCACCTCTTCCTCCAGGAGACTGACAGACATGGACATTAGCCCGATATCGCCATTCATATTGTGGATTAATCCGGCAATATTTTCACCAAGATTGACAAAAACCTTACTTTTTTCAATTTGTGAGCTGAGTTTCTGATTTTCTAAAGTCAGACGTTTAATATCATCTTCGAAGACTATATATATAAGAAGAATAGTAGTTATTATAAAAAGGATTTGAATCACAATATGCCATATTGTTAATTCGCTATTCAATGTTAATTCCTCAAATGAATAATTCTGAATACTTAGATATATAGAAAGTACTAAAAAAATAAGAAGAAATGTATTAAAAATGATCCTTTTTTTCAGAAATATCTGGTATTTTCTCGATAAAAAATAGACGAATATCAAGAGGATATATCCAACTTGGTAAACAGCTGGGTTTGAAATAATTACAAAATATGAAATAAGAAATAAAAAACTAACTTGAATTTTTTTTGCTGATTCTTTTTCTCCCAAAAGACTCAAAACAGTAAAAAATAATGAGAAAATGAAAAAAGGGAAAAGAGAAGCAAATGAAGATTCTTCATTTGCTTTTAAAAAGGTAAATAACATTGTTAGTAAAAAAAACATTATAAAAAGAATATTTATCTTTTGATATCTACTAATTCCACCAGACTCCACGACGAACCGACGCATCCCCTCCGGCTTCTCCCTGGCGGGCCCAGTTCGCTTTTTCAATTTTAACCCACTCATCTATCTGACCTTCTTTCTTCTTCTGTCCGGGAGTCCTGAAAACCAGAAATCTCTCTTCGGGATGTTTTCTGAAATAATCTGCTGCTGGAAAAATATCGTGTACAGCTTCTACAGCTAACAGAATAACCCCTCTTCTGAAAAGATAGATTTTCTGCTCTTCTTTTTCACTATAAGAGTCTATCATCTTAAATAATTCATTAAAACGCTCAAAAAGTCCACGATTTTTCCATTCATCTGCCTTAAAACCATTTACAGCTTGTTCTGTTTCCTGTAATACCTTGTCAAATACAGCTTTATCCATGTTAAATCTCCTTTTCTGATTCTGATTGTCTGGATATTTTAACATGATATATTTTTAAACTGTATAGTTTTATGCTAATTCCACTGAATTATTTTGTTGCGCCCCGTCTCTTTTGCTTTATACAAGGCTCTATCCGCCTCTTTTAACAGTGTCTGAAAAGATATTTTACGATTGTATGTTGTGACTCCCATAGAAAATGTGACATGAATATCGATTTTATGGTGCTCAATGACTGTCTCTCTGACAGCCTGCAGGAGTTTCTTCCCGATCTTCAGGGCTTCTTCTCCATCTACCCGGGGTAGAGAAACTAAAAACTCCTCACCACCCCAGCGGGATTTATAATCAATCTTCCTCAGGTTCTTCTTCAGTAACCGGGATACTTCGCATATGACAGCATCACCGGCGTCATGGCCGTATTTATCATTGACCTGTTTAAAATTATCGAGATCGATCATCAGAATGGAAAAAACCTCTCCGGTCCTCTTGTAATTGTCTATAAGATATTCCAGGACTTGCTGCATGGCCCTTCTATTGGACAGCCCGGTCATATGATCAGTCATGGACATCTCTTCCAGCCTCTCATTCTGCTCAAGGATTTTTGCATTAGCTTCAATAAGTTTCAGCTCCATCAGTTTCTGTTTTGTCACATCCACCATGAGTCCCTGGGCCATCTGCATATTGCCGTCTTCGGAAGTAAAGTTACAGTCATAGCTATGTATCCACCGGATTTTACCGTCTTTTCTGATTATGCGGTATTCCTGCTCCGATTTATGAGACGGTTCATTATATAATAAAAAAGCCGCCTCTTCGATTCTGGTTTTATCCTCGGGGTGAATAATCTCCAGCCACGATTTAAAATCTTTGGCCTGTTCTCTGGTATATCCGGTTATTTCCTCATAGGCGCCTGCAGTAAAGACCTCTTTCCTGTCGGGTTTCAAAAGTCTCTGGAATGCCAGGCCATGGAGATTTTCAATGTATTGAACATAACCGATCTCCTGAAGGGAGTAGGAATTGAGCCGCCTTTGAAAAGATGTGAAATTAAAACAGACAAGCTGGAGAGTCCCTGTCTCGAGAGGCAATATTTTTGTCAGAAGATATTTTCTCATTGGTTTATAGCGAAGAACCATCTCTCCCCGTATCTTCTCTGTCTGAAATTTGTAAAGCTCAGCCAGATACTTATTTCTTCTGCGACCGAAGGCAAACTCCGCCACATCTATATCTTTATGAGCTTTAACAGTTGTCAACTCTGTGAAAAGATCATTACATTCAAGTATGAACAACTCAAAAGAGCCTGAGGAGGGCTCAGATTTAACTGAGATTTCTGCCACAGCCAGATCAAAGAGATCGGGATTAAAGCTGGTCATAAATAAATCCTTTCACATAGTTAATTCTCTAATGTATCGGGGAAAATATCAAATATTGGTAGAATGAACGTCATATTATCTATAACCGGAACATTCCTCAAGAGACTGGATTGAATTAGTCATATACTTTATGATTAATAGTGCTATGAGTACTTTATACCTAATTCGACACAGCGAAAGTGTAGCAAACGACAAGAGGATTCTGGCCAGTAGGCTACCCTACCCTCTGACAGACGCCGGTAAGGCCGATGCGGATCTTATTGCAATACAACTGAAGAAAAAAGTCACCATCAAACGCATCATCTCATCCCCTCTGGTTCGGGCCAGACAGACCGCCAGGTTCTTTGAAAATGCTTTTAATTTAACTGCGGAAATAGATGATCGGATTACAGAACAGGATCTCGGAATATATAAGGGAATGTCCTATGATGAGGTGAAACTTCTGGAATCCTATGAAAAGGACCCCAGAAACAGATGGAACTGGATCCCTGAGGGGGGAGGAGAATCCTACTCGATGATCGCCGAAAGAATTATCTCTTTTTTTACTGATCTTGAAAGAGGAAATAAAGATGAAAATATTCTCATCGTAACACATGCTGTCTCATTCAGACTTATACAGGCTGTTCTGAAAAACACCCTGCCCCATTATCCCGAATCTTTCCCCAATAATGGAGAAATCTGGAAAGTGGATTTTACCGGAGTGGGAAATGAGCATAAAATAGAGTCCATTTTTCTCGGGAACAGCCGGGATTTCGTTCACAATCCCTAGAAATAGAAGAAAATAAGCATTTTAGAAATAAATTCCCTCTTTTGTATTATATTTATCAAGGAGATGTTTATGAAAAAAGTTACCCTCTTCCTATCTGCGATTCTCATTATATCTGCTCTCTTTATATCTATAATATATTTCAGAACTCCTAAAGCTGTTAAAATGGGATTTATAGCCGATCTTACCGGCAGACAATCCCAATTGGGGATTTCTGTCCGAAACGGCTTTCTCATGGCCATTGATGAAATCAATGCAGATGGAGGAATCAACGGCAGAGAGATAATACCCATTTTAAAAAACAACGAGAACGATCTGGAAGTATGCTTAAGAGAAACAAAGAAATTAATCGATGAAGAAGCAGATGTCATAATAGGACCTCTAACCAGCGCCATGGTAGTTCCCGTCCTGGAAGCTTCTGGCGATACACCGGTAATCAGCCCCACTGTCAGCACTGACCGCGTAACCGGTATCGACGATATGTTTTTCAGGGTCATCCCCGCTGCGTCCATGCAGGGTAAGGCCCTTGCAGAGGCTGTTATCAAAAATAATGAGCAGAAGGTTGTTATCATCCTCGATGAGAGAAACATAGAATACACCGGTGCATTTGCCGATGGATTCAAAGAGAAATATGAGGGAGCAACGGGAATTAAACTGCAAATAATTTCCTTCAGCGATAAATCACAATTAATTGGAATCTCACATTCTTTAATCGAAATCAATCCCGATGCTCTGGTCTTTGTGAGCAGCGGTGTGGATGCCGCCGGAATTATACAGCAATACGCAAAAATTGCTGATTTACCTCAACTTTATTCCAGCTACTGGGGAAAGGCCAGCAATGTTCATGAATATGGTGGAAGTACTGTGGAAAACATGATTCTTATTGCCGGATTTGAAAATCCGATAAAAAAGGAAAAGGAAATAGAATTCCAGGAGAACTATCGGGCACGTTATAAAATAGATGCCAATTTTGCTGCACAATATTCCTATGAAACAGTTTTGCTCTATGCCACAGCTGCACAAAATGGAAAAAGCACAAATCCCCAGACTGTCAAATCAGAGATTCTCAAACTGGAGTTCTTTGAGGGGATAACTGATAATTACTCCCTCAATGAATATGGTGATGTTATCAGGGAACAAACTCTATTTATAATTCGGAACAATGAGTATGATTATTACTAAAACAAAGAACAGTATCCGGGACTTTTTTATCATTTTCATGGTTCTCACTATTATCCTCCCCCTTCTCACCCTGGGGATCTTTTCCATAATTGCCTCTGCAGGATCTCTTCAGGAGGAAATTACCAAAGCCAATACTGAGCAGCTAGCCATAATCAACAGCAATATCGAGCAGTATATCAACAGTTCAATCGACGAGCTCTCTTCTATAAAATATCTTTTAGACCAGGGAACAGTCTATGACAGCAGCATTATGAATTTCATGCTGGAATCCATTACAGTCTCTCATGATCAGATTCTCAGTACAGAAATTTCTGATGAAAATGGCATACTGCTGAATACATATCCCCACGATCCAGTCCGGATCGGTACGGATATATCGGGCTATGAATATTTCAAGAGAGCCCTGATTTCCGAGACAGGATTCTGGTCATCTTCCTTTATTCCCGAACAGCTGGATTCTCCCGTTTCATCAATTAGCCAGCCCTGGAAAGGCGGTATAGTAACAACCTTCTTTTCTCTGGAAAACCTCCAGTCCTTTGTTGAGTTATCCATTTCTCACAACCAGGACCGGTTTATTACTATAACAGACCAGAGAGGAGTTTATATAGCCCACCCGGAAAAAGATAAAGTCGCTCTGAGAGAAAATGACACCTCGTTCAGATACTTCCAGAAAAAGTGGAGTGGAGAACCGATCAGTGAAACCATGACCTATAATGATGGAAAATATCTGACCTATGTATCAATAATTGATTCAGCAGGCTGGAAAGTGGCTCTATACCAGAACATATCCACATTGAGAAAACCGGGGCTGATCATGTCAGCCTGGATTTTTCTGTTGACTATAATAGTGCTGAGTTTCGCATATATACTGGCCGAAAAGCTGATAAACGGCATCACGGACTCTCTCAACGACCTGATTTCAACAGCCAGAAATATTGCTGACGGGAATTATCAGCCACAGTTACCATCAATGGAATTCCTGGAATTCAATGAATTATCGGATTCTCTGACCAAAATGACAGAAGAGATACATTTAAGGGAAACAGAGCTGATATACAGTGAGCAAATGCAGAAAAACATCATCAATTCCATTGCAACTGTACTTATCGGGATAGATGGTGAGGGGATTGTAACGCTTTGGAACCAGCATGTTGAAAAGACAACCGGACTTAAAGCTGCTGAAGCTATTGGAAAACACCTGGATAATGTAGTCCCCCGCTTATCAGAAGAGATGGATAAAATTCTTGAAGCTATAGAAACAGACCGCAAACTTGAAAATAAAAGAATCCCCTATGAAATCGATGGTGAACATCATTTTGAAAATATATCTGTATACCCGTTGACCGGAAACATAAGGGGAGCGGTTATAAGAATTGACGATGTTACGGAAAATGTCAGAATTGAAGAGATGATGATTCAAAGTGAAAAAATGCTTTCTGTAGGAGGCCTTGCTGCGGGAATGGCCCATGAAATAAATAATCCTCTTGCAGGGGTTCTGCAGACCGCCAGTGTTATGGGGAACCGTCTGAGTGATATAAAAGATATACAATCAAATATTAAGGCAGCTGATGAAGCAGGAACATCGATTGAATCTATAAAAAAGTATATGAAAATAAGAGGCATTCCCCGCATGATATCTTCAATTAACGAATCGGGAAAAAGAGTTGCCGCAATAGTGGAAAATATGCTCAGCTTTGCCAGAAAAAGTGAGCAGCAGACTTCTTCCTATAGCCTGAATACTCTTATTGATAGAACGATTGAGCTGGCAGCAACCGATTATGATCTGAAAAGAGACTATGATTTTAAATCCATAAAAATAATTAGGGAATATGACGAATCTCTACCGGAGATTCCCTGTGAAGGAGCAAAAATACAGCAGGTTCTTTTAAACATCTTCCGGAATGGTGC
The DNA here is from genome assembly GCA_016342385.1 of Spirochaetaceae bacterium. Classification (GTDB taxonomy): domain Bacteria; phylum Spirochaetota; class Spirochaetia; order DSM-2461; family DSM-2461; genus Spirochaeta_F. The sequence continues at coordinate 7,024 of JAEINM010000007.1, forward strand.
AGAAGCCATGAACGAAGCTGAGACTAAAGAATCCCGTTTTGTATTGAGAACAAAAGCGGATTTATACAATAGAAAAGTGTTTATAGAAATAGAGGACAATGGTCCCGGCATGGATGAGGAAACACAAAAAAGGATTTTTGAACCATTTTTTACAACAAAGCCCGTTGGAGTGGGTACTGGTCTGGGACTCAGTGTGTCCTATTTCATAATTACAGAAAATCACAATGGAGAGATGTCTGTTAAATCGAAAAAAGGAGTGGGATCAACTTTCACTATCAGTCTGCCCTTTTGATTCCTGAAAGTGATTAAATCCCGCTACAGCCAGCCCGGCAGCAATCCCCCGAAAGGAATCCCACTGCTCTGATTCTTTACCGAAAATATGGGCTAGATGCTGTTTCACCATGGGGATTCGTGAAGATCCTCCTGTACAGAGAATTCTATCGACCTGAGAGCTATCGAGCTCCGCTCTGGCGAGGGCTAAAGAGATAACGCCGCTGATTTCTCCCAGTAGAGGTTCAATTATCTCTTCCAGTTCCTCTCTCGATATTTCCAGATGAAGATCAATCTCCTCAACGTCAATCACAGTTGAATCGTGTGAAGATAATTCTATTTTAGCCTGCTCTATGGATTCCATAAGCAGAAATGAAGCATTCCCCCTTATAAGTTTTTTCAAGCGCACAGCCATAATCTCGGGTTCTCCTCCCGCCTTCATAAGATGATTGATTTTCTCGATATACTCGGCCTGATTCAATAAATACGTACTCTGCCAGTTGAGCAGATTGTCTTCAAATTCAGAAAAATGGAAATCGTGGTCCCGGTGGAGTCCCTCTCCCAGAAGAGGGAAAATCTTTTTCCTGTATATCATCTTATCGATATAATCTCCGGCGCGGGCAATTCCGGAAACAGACAGAACACTGTATTTCTCCTTTTGTCTTTTCAGAATACAGAGATCGAGGGTTCCCCCTCCAAAATCGAACACCAGAATATTTTCAGAGCCATGGTTTGTATGAGAGTGCAGATAACTGACAGCAGCGGCTTCCGGTTCCATGACAAAGGAAACCTTAGATATTCCGCCATTGGTACAGGTCGTTCTCATTCTCTCGAGGGCAACTCTATTGGGATCCGAACCGGTTCCGCTATAGAGTACAGGCCGTCCGATAAAAAGATGAATATCAAGATCTCCCGTTACAACTCTTATCTGATTATGTATGTACCTGAGCAGCACTGTCAGAATAGCTTCGATGCGGAATTTCTTCCCGAAGACATCAAACTGGGGATTCCCCTTATCACCGAGATAGCTCTTCATGGAACGGAACAACCTACCGGGTAATAAGGAATCGATCTTTCCAGTGACAACAGTGGTGAATGTTCTGTCGCGCTCAATAAAATGGTCGCGATCCATCTCTCCCATATGGACGGTGACACAGCCCACTTCCTTATCTGTCATAACTATTTTACGACCCGTATTGTCTTTAAGGCACCGGGAAAGAGCTTCACTTCCCACAGTGGGAGAAAACTCCCGGTCCAGATACAGGGCTGTGGGCATAATTGTCCCCGTTTCGGTAAAAGGATCGATTTTTATATAGTGAATATCTGTTCCATCATAAATAGCGGCGGTCGTATTGGATGTTCCAAAATCCAGCCCTATTCCGATTCTGCTCATAGCTATACCTCAGGTTGTCTATAGTCTGTAAAAAAACTGGGATTTTTGCTATAGGAAGAGATCTATTTTATCCCCTTTAATCATTCTCTCTAAAAAGTAATATAAATCTATAAGCTAATACCCTATAATTGTACAATAGAGGTGGCTTTATCAGTAAACCAAAACCGATCACCATTGGACTTATTCTCGACCAGCTGACGTACTCCTTTGAATGTGCGATCTGGCATGAGACTGTCAGAAATGCCAAACTACTGGGACATAATCTGATTATATATGTGGGACAGCAGCTGGAATCCCCATTCCGCTATACAAGAGAGGAAAATATTATTTACGGATTGGTAAATAAGGACCAGATTGATGGGCTGCTTATTTCAGGATCTGTCAGCCCCTATAACAGTAATGATTTTCCCGATTTTCTCAATGAATTCGACTATTTACCCAGAGTCAGTCTCTCTCTTCAGTTTGAAGGTATCCACTCGGTTGTAACAGATAATAAATCCGGAATGAAACAGGGGGTTGAGCATCTTGTAGAAAGACATAAGTGCCAAAAAATCGCCTTTGTAAAAGGGCCTGACAATAATAGTGAAGCTAAGGAAAGATATGAGGGCTATCTGGAAGTTCTAAGAGAAAAAGAGATTCCCATTGATAAGAAGATTATTATTGATGGAGACTTCCGTTTTGAATCGGGAGTGAGAGCGGTTGAGTATCTTGAACATGAGAATCTACTCGATGTCGATGCTATCGTCTGTGCAAATGATGATTCCGCCGAAGGACTGATGGAAGCATTACACCATAGGGGGATCAAAATTCCCGGGGATATTGCTGTAGTAGGATTTGACAATAAGCATGGATCAGAAAACAGCTGGCCTGCCCTTACAACTGTAGAACAACCTTTGAAAGAACTGGTCGGACGATCATACTCAACTCTTGTTGAATTAATAAATAATACCGATCAGGATATGGTACAGACCCTTCCTTCCCGGCTTATTGAGCGGGAATCCTGCGGTTGCCTTCCTCTCATTAATTCTTTAATTATCAAAGAAAAAAACTCTCTTAAAAAATCTGACCTTCTGGTCAGTTCAAACCTGACAAAACTCATCGATAGTTTTCCACGTGATCTGTCTTCAGATAAGGAGAATATTGACTATCTTTACACTCTTAATAATTTAATGGCTGAAAACCTGCGTGATAACCGCATACATATAGAATGGCCGGAACTGATTTTAGAATTGAAAAGATATATAATAAAAAGCCGGCCCGATGCCCTTAAAGATGATCATTTTAATCAGATATTTGAAATATCACAGATACTCGTGAGTGAAAATTATAATAAACTTGAAAAAACATATAAGACAAAACGGGACAACAAGGATTTCATCAACAGAGGATTTAAGCAGGATTTAAATTTTGTTAATAACATAAATGAAATTTGTAATATTATTTCCAATCACTTTAAATTACTGGGTTTAAATAGAGCATATCTGGTTTTATATGATGGAAATACTGAAAAAAGAGGAAAATATACATGGAATATTCCTCCCGATTCACAATTACTCCTGGCTTTTGAAGATAAGAAAAACCAGTTGCAACCAGGAGAACGGATCTCCTTCAGAACAAAGGATCTGTTACCCGACAGATTCTTCCATACAGAAAAACCCTATACACTCGCTATAACTGATTTATATTATCAGGAAGATCAATACGGCTATCTGATGCATGACTTGAACCTGGAGAATGATGACTCATATTTAATTTTTCAGGAGCATATAAGTTCAGCTCTAAACAATCTCTTTATGTGGGAAAAAAGAAATCAACTGGAAGCGGAGATTCAGGAAACACTGGAACAACTGAAGTCATCGAACAGAAAATTGACACATCTGGATGATATGAAAAATGATTTTATTGCCAATATCACTCACGATTTTCGATCTCCTCTGAGTATTATAATAAACACAACCGATATAGGTATAAAATATGATGATAAGAGTGATGCTCAATTAAACGAAAGAAGACTTTCAACGATTCAAAATGCTTCGGTAAAATTAAAAGATGCCATTGACAGACTACTGGATTTAGCCAAAATGGACGCCGAGGGATTAAAACTGACTATAGAGAAGGTGCCTCCCCGGAAATTCCTGTTTCAGCTAGTGGATTTTTACAAATCATCGCTCCTTTCGTCAGGTATAAACATCCTTGAAGATCTGCCATTGAAAGAAATTGATAATTTTTATACTGATATTGATAAACTGGAAGAGATTCTCAGTAATCTGATTTCCAATGCGATTAAATACGTTGATTCTGAAAAAGGCGAAGTTGTCATTTCTCTTAGGGAAACCGAAAAAACCATCATTATAAAAATTGAAGACAATGGAATAGGAATAGAAAAAGATAAAGTGGAATCAATTTTTAATCGTTTTGAACAGGTGGAGTCAGCAAGGAACAGTCAATATACAGGAACAGGACTGGGACTGGCCTTTGCCCGGCAGCTAACCGGATTCCTCAAAGGCTCCATCCATGCTGAATCGGAAGGATTAAATAAAGGAGCGGCTTTTATTCTTGAATTCTCCAAAGGAAAAAATGTATTTGATTCAAATCAGGTCTTTCTTTTGGAACATGAGGGAAAAGAAGAACCATTGCACCAGAATTTCACCAGAGCATCCTTATTTCAGAATGAGTTAAACCAGAAAAAAGCTGCTGAAAAATTTACTCTGGAAGAGATGATAACAAGACCCAATGGAATAGATGAATTCGATTATAAAAAAGGGATAATCCTGATTATCGATGACACCTCGGAAATACGGGAGATAGAGAAAACCTACCTGCTGAATGCGGGCTTTTCCAATCTCATTTGTGCGAATAACGGGAAATCCGGCCTAGAGGCGGTTTATCAATATCGCCCTGATTTTATACTTTGTGATTTCAACATGCCGGAAATGCGGGGCGATGCCTTTCACGATACTCTGGTAGCCAATCCGGACTTTAAAAAACTCCCTCTCGTCTTTGTTACGGCACTGGCAGACCGGGCGACTTTACTGGACAGACAGCGCAAAGGAGCCATAGCCTATTTGGGAAAACCTATTAATGAAGATGAACTGATTACGACAGTCACTATTCATATGAAAAAATATATGGATTACAAAGAGATTCTGATGCAGGCGACAATTGATGAGTTAACAGGTATTAATAACCGCAGAAATATCATGAAATTGTTTAAAAAGCAGCTTACAGTTCGCCATATGCAGGATTGTTCTCTGATTTTCTTTGATATCGACCATTTCAAGAAAATAAACGACACCTATGGTCATCAGACAGGGGATATTGTTCTCTCCGAATTGGGAGGGGTCATTCGCAAAAGTATCCGTCCCTACGACATTGCAGGTCGGTATGGCGGAGAGGAGTTCATACTGATTCTTCCCGAAACAAACAGAGAGCATGCTGTTGTGGTGGCACAAAAAATACAGAGAAATATACAAGAGATGAAGATAAAAGACAGTAGAGACAAGAGAATTCGTTTTTCTGCCAGTTTCGGAATCTGCTCTCTCATGGATGACGGAACTTATCTGAGCGGGCAATTAGGCATTGACCGGCTTGATGTAATCTATGAAGTGAAAAACTCTCCTCATTCTGACTGGGAGTTTATCGCTGAAAAGAAATCAATACTGCCATCAGTTATGATTGAGGCCGCAGATAAAGCCCTCTATTTTGCCAAAGCCACACACTGTAACAAGTGCCATTTTCAATCAGATAAAACCGGCAGTTTTGTAGAAAACTGCTGCCCGGAATGCGGCAGCAATGACCTGACGGCCGGCAGAAATAAAATTGTGACATGCGATAGGATCTATTAAGATCAGTCTGTCAACTCCTTTTCTGTCCATGCTAAATCCTGATTGATAATTTGATAAACAAATATAAATCCCTATAATTCAATAGGGGAAGGCAATACTGGAGTAGTACATGAGTCGTAAAATAATATTACTAATATGCATAGTTTTTTTTATTTCTGGTTGTAATGAGAAGAGAAATAAGGACATAGAAAAAGAGGAGACAACAGGAATTCAAGATGAACTGATTGTTGGTAATGGACTGGAAAGAAAAGGCAATTTTTATGTTGTTTTTATCAATCCGGGCATATCGGATCCCAATAATCCTACGGGGGCTTTCTGGAATAATGTAAGCCGCTTTATGCAGGCCTCTGCAAAAGATTTAAATATCGATCTGGAAATATTATACGCGGAAAGAGACCATATTAGAATGTATAACCTAGCAAAAGCTGTCTGTAATCGAGAAAATAAACCTGATTATTTAATTGTCGTGAATGAAAAATCAGCGGCCTTAAAAATGATAATAGAAGCAAATGATACTGAGATTAAAACTTTTCTGATTATGAATAATCTCACCGATGAGCAGATGAAAAAAAGCGGAGGCCCAAGGGAAAATCTGGAGCACTGGATTGGTACTTTAATTCCCAATAATGTTGATGCAGGATATAAAATTGCTATTTCTCTTATAGAAAAGGCAAGAATAAAGAATATTGAACCATTGAATATAGTGGCAATAAACGGCAGCCGGGAAACACCGGCATCACAAGAGAGAGAAAAGGGGCTGAAACTCGCTTTAGCAGAGAATCCTGATGTTGAATTAAAACAGATACTATATGGAGAATGGAATCAGGAACTCTCTTATTCAATGATGAAAGGTCTTCTAAATCGTTATCCTGATATTAAAATGATCTGGGCCGCCAATGACCCAATGGCCTTAGGGGCTATTAAAGCATTAAAGGAGAACGCTCTAAAGCCCGGTGAAGATGTCTTTGTCAGTGGTCTCAACTGGTCAAATGAAGCTATTGAAAATATTGAAAATGGAGAAATGTGCGCTTCCGTAGGAGGTCATTTCATGGTTCCTGGCTGGTCATTAGTCATTTTATATGATTATCATAATGGTATTGATTTTAAAGATACCGATACATTGGAACTACAAATAGATATTTTTGATGTTATTACACCCTCAAATGCCAGTACCTACTCAACATATCTTGAGAATAAAGATTGGGACAAGATTGACTTTAAGATGTTTTCAAAAAGCTACAACCACAAGGTCCTGGATTATGACTTTTCATTGGACAAAATTTTTAACCTTTTCCCTCTATAAATTTCCTTCTTCTGTAGTCCAGCTTGAAAAGCTGTCATTGTATTTTCATCAGTATGAGCATAGGAATAACCTAGAAATTCGCGGAATTTCTCCTTACTATTAAAATCGGTGCAAATTATAGTCTCTTCCGGTAATACTTTCATTTCACTAATCTGATTAAAAATACTTTTCTCTAAATCAAGAAGACTTTTCCCTTCAATATCAGTAATTCGATGCTTCAATTCCGGATGGGAATCAATAGTAAGAGACTGTCCTATTTTCAAATCAATCCGTTTGCTGTAGTGATAAAAGAACACATCACTATCAACAGCTGTATATTCTACAGTATTTCCCTTAAGATTCACTTTCACCAGAGATTTGCCGATTGATATATGCAGAATAATCCCTTTTAGTTTATCCGAAAGGCGGGGGCGAAAACGGACGGTACCTCCCTGGTTCTCAAGGCCTAAAAATCCATTGAGAATCATTAAATATGATCCCCCCATCGAGGCGGTGTGGAGTCCGTGAGAAACATTATGATGGAGATCTTTTCTGTCAGTATGAACTGTTTCAAGAAAATACTCCCAGGCGAGATCCTCATATCCCAGCCAATGGGCGTTTATTCCCTGGGCACAGGAACTCAGAGAAGAGTCTCTAGTTGTCAGTTCTTCATAATAGTGAAAATTACGCCTTAAAAGACCGGGTGGAAAATGACTGCGGTAGAGGGCCTGGGCCATGACAACATCAGCCTGCTTCAAAACCTGTTTTCTATATATATTTAAAGGGTGGAAGTTGAGCAATAAGGGATATTTCGACTTAGGGGTATTATCAAAATCCCATTTTTCCTTCTGAAGGAAACTATCATCCTGTGGTGTAACTTCACAATTATCGGGAAGGAATATTCTTCCGGCAGTTTCCCGCCATAAATTGATTTCCTGCTGTGAGACAGACTCATTCAACCAGTGTACTGCGGCTTTCAGGTTCTCTCTGGCCAGAAGATTTGTGTAATAGTTATTATCCACCAGAGCCGTATACTCATCGGGTCCCGTTACACTATTAAAACAAAACCCTTTCCCTTCAATATGGCACCCCAGGCTGCACCAGAACCGGGATGTCTCTGCAAGGAGATCTGAACCCCCTTCATCCAGGATGGAGAGGTCTCCCGTAACTTCAAGATACTTATTCAGCCCCAAAGCGATATCGGCATTAATATGATATTGAGCCGTTCCCGCCGGAAAATAGGCTGATGATTCTTCTCCGTTTATGGTTCTCCAGGGAAACAATGCCCCCTCATGACCCAAAAGCGCGGCTCTCTCTTTGGCCTTATCGAGTATGGAGATCCTGTATTTGAGCATACTCCTGGCGATGTGAGGATTTGTATAAATAAAAAAAGGGAGGACATAGGTTTCAGCATCCCAGAAATAATGGCCTTCATATCCCGGGCCGCTCAATCCTTTTGCCGCTATTGATCTCTCTCCATCTCTCCCTGTTGACTGAAGCATCTGGAATAGGTTAAATCGAAGGCTTATCTGGGCTTCTTCATCCCCTTCTATCTGAACATCGCCTGTAGACCAGAATTGATCCATAAAATCCCTCTGATCGGCCAGAATCCCTTCGACCCCCTTCTCCCGTGCGAACCTCATCTCTTCACCAACAGACTTCTCCACCTTTTTTTCATCGGCAAGATTGCCATAAGAGTATGAAAGCACTTTAACGATCCCGATTGATTTTGCGGCTTTTCCCGTATAAGTTCTGATAAAGCCATTCTCTTGAGACCCAAGAACTGTTTCTAAAGATTCCAGACCTGTAATGATATGGTCCATGGCACAGGAGAGAACCAGCCGACTCCCCCCTGTCTTCAATATCAGCTGTTCATCTCCCTGGTCAGAACACTTCCTATCGAGGGTAATGCTTTTACTGTTAAAATGAGCCGGCAAACGGGGATCATCAGTGTCCTCTCCCCCCTGGCTATCAAAAAGCAATGGGCTGGAGATCTCAATAGAGGATTCATTATCGGGCAATGCTATATCCCAGATAAACACAGCCGTTCCCTTAAAATGAAAAGGGACAATAGTTCTGACCGTACCCTCATAAACCCGACCTGATTCATCTACCCAGGAGAACTGCCAGAGAGAATAGGAATCCTTCATATTCAGAATACGTTTATTCTGTATAAACCGGCCCTTATTGTGAAATAATTCAACTCCGTTAACAGTAAAATTGACTTCCTTCCCTTCAGGAAGCGGTACAATTGTCTGCCAGTTATCGGCAAAGCCATAGGCTTTTTCCCCATATGTTATGGGTCCCTTTTCATAAAAGCCATTTATATAGGTACCCCTGCGAATGGCTTTTCCATGAAGGGGCAAATCACCGCGGAGTCCGAGGTAACCATTGCCGAGAGTAAAGAGACTCTCATAGCACTCGACCTGTGACCGGTCATCAAAATTTGTCTGTTCAATTATCCATTTGGGATCCATTGATTCTTTCCTCATCACAGCCGCTCCACGTCCCCACCATCTCTTTTATAGTAGATTTCAAATTCACTTTTACTCAAATCAGCTTTTAATGATGCGCGGCTTCCCGATCCAGTCCAGGTTAAATTCAGTTCATTAGAATTAGAATTTTCAATTTTCAGAATGGAATTCAAACCGAATGCAGGGTATGTATTGCGGAATTTTATCAGCTTAAGCTGATCCTTTACAATTGTCATATCCTTCCGTTTCTCAATTTCCGAGATAGACAGATTAGTACGGTTTATCTCTTTATGCCCTAAGCTCTCGGCAGCGGCGTAATCATTTATCCCGGCAAAGAGATCCAAATACCAAACCTGAGGTATCCCCGGCATAAACATCTGAATGGCTCTGGCCAGTAATAGCTTATTGTCATCTTCATTCAAGGCACTGTAATAAGTGGCATTAACCTGATAATAGGAGATTTTGTTTCCATCGGCATCGTATAAATCTTTAACTCTTCCGCCACGGCTTTTAACATTATTGATCAGATCTTCTATATCCCTGTCTCCCAATAGTCCCTTAACATCGAGAACTGGTATTCCGTCATGACAGCCGAGCATATTCACAGTTGTATATTTTTTCTCAACAATTTCTTCAATCCATCTGATCAAATGTGAATTGATCCCGGTTTCCAATGCATTCAGAACCAATCCCGGAAAGAAGAAATCGTAAATGGGATAACCTTTTTGAGCAAGCTTCTCATGAATTTTTTCCTCATATCTCGAATGGATCTCAGGCAGAAGAATAATTCTGTACTTATCGGCCATTTCCTTAAGTCTTTCCAGTAAATCCCATGTTCCCGGTTCATTAAAGAAATTGCTTTGTCCAACCTCTTTATGCAGATAGGCAAAAGCATCGAGTCTTACTATCCGGGCTCCATAATCGTGTAATTTTTTAAAAGTCTCTTCGTAAAACTGCCACACAATTTCCGAATCGGCATTTAAATCCATCTGTCCGGTATAAGCCGGTTCACCTCTTTCCGATTCCGTAACTTTCTGGTAGAAAGTATTCCAGAAGAAACGATCTGTTCCATCGGGAAAAGGGATTTTAAGTATAGGTAAACCGGGTTTCCTCATAAATAGTTTATTCAAGTATTTTTCATCGGGGATGATGTAGCCCTCATGAGAAACTTTCCCCTTCCCCTGCCAGAATTTATTCCAGTCAATAAAACAGTCTAAATACCCGGAACTATCACCCTTTTCAACAAGATCCCGGAATTGTGGAGATTGAGCCGAGAGATGATTTAAGACAAAATCCAGTTTCAGTGATATGCCCATGCTTTTAAGATCCTGCAGATTTTCAGAAGATGCATAATGCTGGTTTAGGTCATAAGATATAATCGAAAATCCTCTGTCCAGATCTGAATTGAAAAGAGAAGGTAAGATATAGCATTGGGAAAAAAGATCCCGAAACTCCTCAGACTGAAGCAAACTCACCATCTCTCCGAGATTTTCACCACAACTATCGGGGTAGGCATTAAAAATGACCCCATCGGGCAGCGAAGGTATTAATTTATTGTGATTCATATTCATTTTTTTCCAATTTAAGAAACTCATTATAGGAAAGGATTTCCCCGTCTTTTCCCACTATCAGCCGGCTACTTTCAGCCTGGGAAGAGAGTTTTTCCTGTTCTATATCCAGAACTGTTTTGACAAAAGGAGAATCTATCCCCTTATCCCTTCCTCTGGAAATGCGGTGAGCCATTGTCTGCTCAGGTGTACTGTAGAGAAATATGGGGAAATCAACACCCTTCAAAAGGGGATTGTTACCATGGGTCCATTCTATTATCAGTATGGAAACTTTTGAGAAATCAACTAATTCATAAGAGATATCATCAGTGGTCCGCCCCATCCTTTTTAATCCGATGGAAAGGGCTCCCCTTTTTAAAAAATCCAGAATCTGATTAATCTGTGCAAAGTCTATCTCTTGTAAACCACCCAGATAATCTTTAAGAGCCTCACGACCTCCCCTTCTGAAAACCCGCTGCCTCTCCCTGTCATTTTCTTCGGGAATCCGTAGAGGATAATTATCTCCCGATAAGACATAAGCACCAAAACCGGCTAATTCACAGTAATGACCGAGAATAGATCCGATTTCCGACTTTCCAACTCCCGATCCCCCGTAAACAGAAATGACTAATCGCTGACCCTTCAATGATTTCAGGTCCTCCAATAAATAGGGGAAAATCGCATTCGCTCTGATAAAATGAGAATCTTTTATTTGGATTTTATCACCGGGCATATCTCCTGTTTTAATCTTTTTCACATCTACCTGGGGAGGTGTCCAGGCTGTGTTTATCTTATCATCTCTATCTTTCATCTTTTATAAACCTAATTCATTTGTTGAGGAAAATCTGTAATTGCTATGGCCGACCCTCTCCTCGGGGCCTATGCCTATGGTCCTGAATCCCGCTTCAATAGCACCAGAGACCCCAGCTTCGGCATCTTCAATGACAATACAATTTTTCACAGGGATTTTTAACTGACCGGCAGCATGAACAAAGATATCAGGAGCCGGCTTTGGTCTTTTGACAGAATAACCGCTGGCGACCCCATTAAAATAGTGGCGGATTTGTAAATGGTCAATGATAAAATCCGTATTTCTGCTGGCCGAAGCTATAGCCGAATATCGGCCCTTTGACTGAAGCTTTTCCAGGAGAGGCAGGATCCCCGGTAAAACACTATGTGAAGTCAAGTTCTTCAGTAGTTCACAGTAATAGGAGTTTTTCCTCTCCATCATCTCTTCCATCACCGAATCGGGAAGAATTTTTCCTGCCAGAATAATTTCGAGAGAAGCTCTCCGGGATATTCCCCGGAGATTTTCATTTATTGTTTCATTAAAAGCCAGAGACTCTTCATCGGCCAGCTTTTTCCAGGCCTGATAGTGGTATACAGCCGTATCTGTTATGACACCATCGAGGTCGAATATCCACCCCTTTATAGTCTCATCGTTTATCAGTGAATCAATCATCCTTTTACAGAACCCGCCATAAGACCGCGAACAAAGAAGCGCTGGAGACCAAAGAAAACAACCAGAGGCAGAATCATACTCATAAATGCCCCCGATGTCAGCAGATGCCAGTCCTGTCCTTTTTCACCGACCATGGCAGCCAGTGCGCTGGTGACAACCCGGTTTCTGTCTCCCAGGAAGATCAGAGCCACCAGATAGTCATTCCACACCCAGAGGAACTGGAAAATGGAAAAACTGGCCAATGCGGGAATCGATAAAGGAAGCACCAGTCTGACAAAAGTCGTAAAGGGAGTGGCTCCATCGAGGTAGGCCGATTCGAAAATATCCCGTGGTAGCGTACTGATGTAGTTATAGAGAAGATAGATCGCCAGAGGCAGCCCGAAACTCGTATGGGCGAGCCACATACTGACAAATGTTCCATAGAGTCCCCAGTTTGTAAAATCGCGCAATATGGGAATAAGGGCGATTTGGAGGGGTACGACTAATAGGGCGACAACCATTATAAATAAAGGCTTTCTTCCTGGGAATTCCATCCAGGCAAAGGCGTATGCGGCAAAGGCTGCGATCAGTATGGGAATGATGGTTGCCGGGATAGTAACGGCCAGAGAGTTCAATACAGCATCGGCGAAATTGTTGCCCTGCCTTGTAATCGTATTTCCTTCGGCATCTTCATAGGAGATTTTTCCTCCCGAAAGGACATCCCTGTAATTTGAAAATGACAGATTGGAACCGAACCCGATCCACTTCTCTTCATAAACTTCAATTTTCCGGGCCCGTTTATTACCGTACCATCTAAGCTGTCTCCCCTCTTCAGTATAAAGCCCCTGTCTCCATTCGTCGAAAGTAGCCGTGACTCCTTCCAGGGTAATAGGTGCATCGGGATCCGTATCCTGAGGTAGTTCAAATTCATCAGTCTTCACCATATCTTTATGGGGCAGAACGGACCACCATCCCGAACCATAGATATCTTTTGAATCTCTGAAGGAAGTGACAAATACTCCAAAAGTCGGTATGGTCCATATTGCCACAATAAAAATAAGTGTAAAGCCTATAAAAAATCTGGCAGGGCTAAATTTCTTTTCTTCTTTTATCTTGCTCATTTTAACACCTTATAGGCCAGAACCGGAATAATCACGACCAAAAGGACAATGGCAATAGCTGAAGCCTGTCCTGAATTTCCGTAGGTAAACTGACGGAGATAAAATTCGTTGGCAATGACATTTGTCCCGAAATTTCCTCCCGTCATGACACGGACAATATCAAATAATTTCAGACTGAATATGAGAATTGTCGTTGTTACTGTAATAATAGACGGCATGATATAGGGAATGGTAATGCGGAAAAAAATCACAAGAGCATTAGCACCGTCGACATGGGCCGCTTCATTAATTTCCTCCGGTATGGATTTTATGGCAGAAGAGATAATGACCATGGCGTATCCCGTCTGCAGCCAGACCATTATAACTATGAGAAAAAAATTATTCCAGAAGGGAACTAACAGCCAGGGCTGAGCGACTCCACCAAGAGATGTCACAATGGCGTTCAACAGACCGATTTCTGTTATATTGATCCCCTCCCCTTTATAAGCATATATAAATTTCCAGATGACTCCGGCACCTACGAAAGATATTGCCATGGGCATAAATATAAGAGATTTAAAAACCTTTTCAAATTTACTCTTATCGGCAAGAACGGCAATAATTAACCCCAGAGTGACACAGGTCAAGGTGCCGAAAAACATCCAGAGTAGATTATTGCGGAAACTCTCAAGCATAATAGGATCTGTGAAGGCAAATCTATAATTGTCTAATAAAACAAACTTTGAACCTGTAGCATCGAGAAAACTCAATCGCAATGATCTGAGTGTCGGTAGAACCAGTGCCCAGATTAAAAGTAATACCGCTGGTCCTGCAAAGACAAGTGCCACAGCAACCGACCGTATTTTTCGAGGCATATTCTGAGCCACATCATTTAGCACATAGTAGAGTAAAGCGACAGATCCCAGTCCCCAAAAAACGGCAAACAATGTCATTAAAACCTTGTAATCCTGCATTCTCTGTAATAGATTGAATCCCCCGAAGAGAAAGACTACCGCGAGGATAATGAGTCCTAAAGTGATTAGATAACTTCCCAAACTCTTTTTGTCCTGATTCATATACGCCTCCTTTTTTATTTAGCGTTAGAATTGATAAGCGAGCAAAGAACAGGAGCATAAAAAGATGTGCCCCTGCTCTATAATAACACTCCCAAAAGGAGTCTCAGCTGCTACAATTATTCAGGCCAGGAATCATCAATAGCCTTAAGAGCTTCATCGAGAGTTTTTGAACCTGAAACGTAAGCTGTCATCTCTTTCCAGAATGAACCCGCACCTACAGCTCCGGGCATCAGATCAGAACCGTCAAATCGAACACTAGTTGCATTCTGAATAACCTCTGCGACTTTTTTGTCTACCAGATTAGAATACCAGCTCAATTCTGCATCTTTATGAGGAGAAATAGCTCCTCCCACTTTGACCCACTCTTTAACAGAGTCTCCTGTAGCAAAAAACTGCATAACCATCCGCACTTCCGGTCTGTCGTTAAACATGGCATAAATATCTCCGGCTACTAAAACAGGACGTCCATAGGCAGTATCTACACTGGGAAGATAGAAGAAATCGTAATCTTCTCCAGCAACAGCGTTGTCCGGGAAAAAGGATGTTATAAAGTTACCCTGTTTGTGAAGCCATGCTTTTGGAGGTTCCTCAAACATCACTTTAGGAGCATCTCCAAAGAAAGTGGTGACGATTCCTGTTGGACCACCGTATACCATCCCTTCTTTCAACCAGATATCAGCCATGGCTTTAATGGCTCTTCGGACTTCAGGAGAATCAAACTTCAATTCACCAGCAACCCATCTGTCATAATTTTCCAGACTTGTTGTCCGAAGCATCATCTCTTCGACCCAGTCTGTTGCAGCCCAACCTGTTGCAGCTCCGGACTCTATACCGACGGCCCAGGGACTGTCTCCGTCAGCCAGAATCATCTCCTGCAGCTCTTCCAGCTCTTCCCAGGTAGTGGGAACTTTGTATCCCGCCGCATCAAATTCTTTCTTGTTATACCAGACAAGAGACTTTCCGTTTACCCGGCCCCAGACTCCAGCCATAATCTCTCCATCGGGAGACTCCATTGTAGCCATATCCAGCCAGCTCTGAATGTAATTGGATTTAACTTTTTCCATATCGAGAATTCCATTCAGGTCAAGAACAAATCCTTTTTTAACAAATGTTTTCAGTAATCCCGGCTGTGGGAAATCGACGATATCCGGGGGATTTCCCCCTTCAACTCTAATAGAAATGGAAGCTTCAAATTCTTTTGATCCTTCATACTGAATATCGATCCCGGTCATTTCTTCGAATGCTTTTACGGATTCATTAAATTTCACAGCATCATTATCAGTGAATGGGCCGGCCATAGTCACGACAGTTCCCCGAACATCAGCATACATGTCATCGCCCATAGGCTTAGTTTCGTCCTCCATAGGCTGTTGGCCTCCGGCTGCCAGGAAGACTGAAGTACTGATCAGAATCAGCAACATCAAAAAATACTTTTTCACTTTTTTCTCCTTTAAACTTTTTTATATATAAACTGCCCCATGCAGTTTAAACAGCATCATTACGACGACTCTCTTAAAACAAGAGTCGGAAAAAGAACCTCCTGGATTCTCGATTCATTATTTCTTTTGTTCACCAGATCGATAATTCTGTCACATGCCAGTTCAGCCAGTTTTTTTCTGGGCTGATGTATCGTAGTCAGCGGAGGAATAGTTGATTCACAGATCGGTGCATCGTCATATCCTATGACCTTCAGATCTTCGGGTATCCTGATTCCCTTCTCCCTGGCTGCGGTGAGAAAACCAAAGGCCTGAATATCAGTCTGAAAGAAAATTCCATCCACATTTGATATAATCTCAGGGATGGAATTAAAAAGGTTATACCCCCTCAGATAAGTACAATCGACAGCAACGACAAGCTCTTCTTCATATTTGATTCCATGATCTTCCAGCGCCGTCTTATACCCGAGAGTTCTCTCTTTAAACTCTAACGAGTCAAAATCATTAGATAATACCGTGAGAATCCGTTTACATCCGAGACTGATAAGATGCTCAGTGGCCATCCTACCGCCCATAAAATGATCAGTAAAAAAATAATCCAGTTCTTCTTTCCGGCAATACAGAGGCGGCATGTGGAGCTGCACGACAGGCAAACCGGATCTCTTTATACTTTCATAATCTTTGCCGGTAATATTATTGTGAACGATGAGAAAACCATCAATTTTCTGCTGTCTCAGTAAGCGGCTGATATTACTGGCCCCGGTCTCGGGATGATACGCTTCAAGAAGAATGGCATCCATTTCCATCCTTTCGAGAAAGTGGCGCAATTCAATAAACAACTGGCTGACATATAGGGAGGAACCGAACTGGTCATATTGAGCCTGATAGATAACAGCAATATTCCCTGTTTTCCTTCCACTGAGGCTTCTGGCACCGGCATTAAATTCAAAATTCATAGTCCGGGCTATGTCTTTTATCTTATCTTTTGTCAGCTGACTGATCTGTGGACTGTCATTGAGTGCTCTTGAGACTGTAGAATGACTGACTCCGGCTACGGCTGCAATATCTTTTATAGTTACTTTCATTTTTCCCACTCAACGCACACGTTAATGTTTACCATTTGTATATACATACAAAATAACAACTTATATCCACGCACACGTGTGCGTTAAGGTTATAATAAATGATTACTATTCATCTGTCAAATGAATTCAGACTATTTTTACAAGAAGTTTTTATAATGACTTGGGAAGATGATATAAAATGAGAACAAACAAGTATTTATAGAATTTTCAGAAAAATAGGGATATAATGTACAGACTATATTTTGGGAGGGATACTTATGAAAAAATTAAAGACCTTACCCGTGTTTCGCCTTATATAAGAGGCTTATTAATATTGAAAGGGGCTGTTGTAACAGCCCCTTTTACTTATAATTACAGACCGAAACTGAAACTGGCGCTATTGGTGCGAAGAGAGACATAATTTCCCTCAAGAGGCATTTCATTTCCCAGATTGAATTTATAAACCCATCCCTCTTTGGTGGGATCATAAATCTTCACATCTCCATTTATCCCGTCGACTTCCATTTTAATAGGTATAACCAGGTTTAAATTGGAGGCATTGAGAAGAGGAGCATACTCATTCAGGTCAAAATCCGCTACAAGTTCCATCTGGGAATGATTCAGGCTTTTGTATACCTGAGCGCTCAGTCCTGATGAAATTCCCTTTGGGTTTTCATCATAATTCAACCACAGAAGGTAGGACTTTCCATTTCCCCAGGCTTTTCCCGGGGCGGGTTTATCGACAAAAATGTGAATACCGAATCCCGCATGATTATCCTCAGAACCTCCGGCTCTGTACTGGACATTAAATTGATAGTTTGCCACACCTTCCTGTGCATAGGGGATATCCACTCTGGCCATCCCGGCTTTCAGATCATTTTGAACCAGTCTGTCTCCAGCCAGAACCCACTGCCCATAAGCGTAATGAAAATCATCGGGCGAAAGACTAAAAGAAGGAGCCAGAACGAATAGAGAGAGAAACATAGACATAAGAAATACTTTTTTCACTGAGACCTCACAAAAATTTGTTTAATAATAATTATCTTATGCCCTATTTCTACACAAGACAACACTTAAATATCCCTGATGTCAACGGGGCTGTGAGCTCATCATTAAAAAGCCGGTGAAAGCCGCATTATCGGGGGAGAGAGAATCATCAACCTGATTTTTCATCTCATTGATAATATCTCTGTATTTTTTATAAAAATCAAAAGTAGGTTTAGCATTATAAGACAAGTCATCAATTTCAAAGTATGCAATAACATTTTTTGTTGTTGTCGGTTTTACATAGACCTCAAAGAGGGGGTTAAAGTAAAGGGGAATAATAGTCATAAGCGTCCATTTGGCCAGTTTTCCCATTTTCAGAATATCCAACATCATATCAAAAC